>JZWT01000130.1 GCA_000960885.1 Thermoproteus sp. AZ2
TATATCTTGACCGGGGGAGGACCCGGCAACGCGACTAATATACTGATAGTATACTCCTACCAAGCCGCCTTCAACAACGGCCTCTATAACCTAGCCGCGGTATACGCAGTCGTCGACACGATTATTTTAGCGGTGATAGCCGTCGTCATGCTGAGGATATCCGGGGTGCTGGAGGCTATAACATGAAGGCTTGGGACGTACTCAGGCTGGCCGTATCGTACATCGTGTTGGCCGTAGCCGCCCTAATAGCCGTCTTCCCAATATACTACGTTATTATAACCTCGCTCAGCGATATACCGACTATAGCCTCTATAAGCATCAACAGCTTAATACCGAAGCCTAGGGGCATAACTCTCGAGGCCTACATCGGCATACTCTTCCAAAACCCCTTCTTCCTCTGGCTTAGGAACAGCCTTATTCTGGCCGCGGGGACCGTGGCCTTGTCCATAGCCTTGGCCTTTATATCTGGCGTGGCTCTCTCGAGGCTGAACGTGTCCGGCAAAAGGGCCTTGATGATCTCGATATACGTGTTGACGTTCTTCCCGACGATCGTCATGATACTGCCCCTATACTTAATGTTCTCAACTCTACACTTGATAAACACATATATCGGCTTGATATTGGCCTATTCCGGCGGCACGTCTATATACGGCGCATATTTGGTGAAGCTGTTCGTAGACGCCATACCGCGCGAGTACGAGGAGGCCGCGATGATAGATGGACTGTCTAGGGCTGGCGCCTTCATGAGGATTTTATTCCCCCTGGCCAGGCCCATAGTCGCGTTTATAGGGCTCTTGGCCTTCATGGGGGCCTACACCGACTACGCGTTGGCCAACGTCTTCATCACGAGCGGCAATATGTGGACTTTGACGTTGGGCATGTGGTATTTGTCCTTCACGAACCGCTCAACGCTCTACAACGTCTTCGCGGCCTTCGCCGTCTTAATGGGCGTGCCCATAATGGCCGTATTCTTGGCGTTCCAGAAATACTTGACGAGGATGTACACCTTGAGCGGAGTTAAGGCCTAACAGCGCCTTTTCTCTCCGCCCTCCGCCCGCCGCGCCGAGGCCGCGGGCCAGGGCCCCTTGTCTATCGAGTATATCCTTATATCCGCCTTCACTACGCCTCTGGCGTCTACTATGAGCGGCCTCCTCATGCGCGACGCCAGCTTGCTCGCCTCGACTTTATAGGCGCTGTGGTCCGTGGCTATTAACGCCAGTGAGGCCCCCGAGAGGGCCTCGTCTAGGCTTTGTGTGAGCCTTATGCCCCAAGACTCCAGCGCTTTGTCCCTCTTGACGAAGGGGTCGTGCACAACTATTTGCTCCGGCCTTATGCCGTAGTCCAGCAAAGCCCTTAATACGTCGTATGTGGGGCTCCTCCGCGTGTCGTCGACGTCGCCCCTGAAGGCTAGGCCCAAGACGGCTATCTTAGCCTCGGCCGGGTTCACGCCCTCCCTTATCATGGCCTTCACGGCCGCCTCGGCGACCTTCTCGGGCTGCTCCTCGTTTATCGTCCTCCCGAGCCTAGTCAAGGGGAGGTCTAGGCCTATGCGCGCGGCAGCCCACAACAAGAAGTAGGGGTAGACCGGGATGCAGCTGCCGCCCACGCCCGTCCCCGGCTTGTGGACGTGGCTGTAGGGCTGGCTGTTGGCGGCCTCCCTGGCCTCGGCGAAGGGTATGCCGAGGGCGTTGGCTAAATAGGCCATCTCGTTGGCCAGCGCTATGTTCACGTCTCTGTACACGCCCTCCAGCAGCTTCTCGAACTCGGCCGCCTTAGGCGACGGGAGAATTACTACGCCCTTCTTGGCTATCTTCTTGTACAACGCGGCGGCCTCCTCGGCGCTTCTCGGGCCCACGCCGGCGATTACCTTGGGGTAGTTCTCCTCTATGTCCTTCAGCGCGTGGCCCACCATTATCCGCTCGGGGCTGTAGACTAAGTAGAAGTCCTCCTCGGCCGCGAGCCCCGTTGAGGACTCCAAGAGGGGCTTGACAACCTCCTCGGTGGTGCCTGGGGGCACGCTCGACTCTATAATGACTAAGTCGCCCTTCTTCAAGCCCTGCGCTATGGCCTTGGCCGCGGAGGTTAAGGCGGAGAAGTCCACCTCGATGCTGGGGCTCGTGGACCTCAAATAGACCGGGACCGTGATTATCTTCACCCTGCTCTTAATCGACGCAACCTCGCCGTCGGTGGTGGCGGTCATCCTGCCCTCCTTCACGGCGGCGGCTATGGCCTCCCTCACGTCGGCCTCTACGTAGTCCACTACGCCGTTTGAGAGGGCGGCGACCTTCTCCTCGTCAACGTCTACGCCTATGACCCTCGCGCCTGCCCTAAGCCACGCGGCGCTCAGGGCGAGGCCCACGTAGCCCAGCCCATAGACGGAGGCCGTTAAATCCCCCCTCTCCAGCAGTTCGACGAGCATGGCGTTGAGGGCCCCCGGGTTTAAAACTATAGATAGGGGGAATACCAGCCCTCAGATAGGGAGGGCCTAACTACGCTTGATACGCCCTCGACGAACTGCGCCCCGCGCAAGGGCGGCCTCCCTCACCCTGGCGACGTCTAGGGGCAGGCTGGGGCCGTAGTGGGCCAGCGTATCGTTCGGCGTCACCACGACTCCGCCTCTACACGCCCTGCACCTAAGCCTCTTTATCCACGCCACGTGCGCCTCCCTATACTCCTTCAGCTTATCCTCAAAGATAATCAGTCCGGGGTCCACGGCCTCTATCAGCTCGGGGCCCGCGGCGCGGTAGGAGCACTTCAGCTTCCTGGTGTACCTAAGCCCTGCCGCGTCTAGAGCAGAGGCGGTGAAGGAGCCGGAGCAGGCGGCCTCGTAGCCGCCTAGGCTGAACACGACTAGTACGTCCTCGACGGCGGGGGGATAGCCCTTGAATAGATCTAGATATACCCCGGCCACGTGCTCCCCTTGCTCCTCGACGTCCAACGCCTTGGCTATAAATCTGAAATTCACGACGGCGTGGTATATATCGGCTGGCGTCTCGACGACGGCCACAGGCGCTATTTCGTCTAAGGCGCCGACCAGCTCCTTTTGCACGGGGTAGTAAGCTATTATTAAGTCCGGCCTCAAGGCCTTCACGGAGTCTAAGTCGGCCGAGGTGAAGGAGGCGACGTGGGGGACCCTCAAGGCCTCGCGCGGCCTGTACGAGAAGACGTCTCTGCCCACCACCCTATCCCCGGCGCCGGCCACGAAGAGGAACTCGGTGATGGAGGGGTTCAAGGAGACTATCCTCTTGGGCGTGTAGTCGAGAGGCCTAGTCAGCCAGGGCATGTAATCTCTACGCCCTATTTTTAAGTGTTGTAATGCTTAAAAATGGGAGAAAAATCCCGCATATGGCTTTGGGAAATTAGTAGCGGGAATCGTCGCCGCTCTCGTGATCGGGGCGCTCATAGGCTTCGGCGTTGCGCGCCTCGCGGGCCCCGCGGCGACTACGACCTACACGACGGTTTATACCGCTACGTATACGACCACCGCGACCTATACAACTGCGTATACGACCACGGTCACCAAGCTCTATACCCCCTACCCGCTGGCTATAGCCGACGCGTTGAACAGGACGGTGATCTTCAACGCGCCTCCGTCGACGGTCGTCTCCCTGGCTCCCGACATAACGCAGGCCTTGGTGGCGTTGGGGCTGTGCGGGAGGATAATAGGGCTTGACCAGTACAGCTACCAGCTATTAAACGAGCTCAACTTAACCTCTTGCCTCCCCAAGGGCTTCGAGGTAATAGAGGTGAACACC
>JZWT01000131.1 GCA_000960885.1 Thermoproteus sp. AZ2
TTGAACAACTCGTCGTCTCAGATAAAGGCCGTAGCGTCATCTATGCTGGAGCTCATAAGGGATTTCTCAAACAGGCTACAAGACTATGACAATAAGCTGAGGCAACTCGCCTACCGCGAGAGCGAGTTGAGGGCTCGGGAGGAGGCGTTGAAGAGGCGCGAGGGCGAGCTTGAGGCCCTGGCCCAAGACCTCAAGAAGATAGCCGACGCCTCAGCCTCGGCGAAGCCATTATACGAAGAGCTAAGGAGCCTTTTAGCTAAATATACAGAACTTCTAACAGAGGTTCAAGAGAGGGAGAAGGCCGTGAAGGAGCGGGAGGAGGAGCTCATCAAGAGAGACCTAGAGCTGAAGAAGGCCGAGCAGGAGCTGGAGGCTAAGAGGGCCAGCCTTACGGAGAGGGAGAATAGGCTACAGGAGCTGGAGGCCAGGGGGCGGGAGGCCGAGGCGAAGCTCGCCGAGCTCGCCAAGAAGGAGGCTGAGCTGAATAGGCTAGGGGATGAGCTGGAGAAGAAGCGGAGGGAGCTCGAGGAGGTCGCCGCAAAATACAAGAACTTGGAGGAGGCGCTTAAGGCTAAGGAGGCCGAGTACTCTAAGCTAGAGGACTACATCAGGCGTAAGGAGACGGAGCTCCTAGACGGCATAGGGCAATTCGCGCGCCGGCTGATGGAGGAGGAGGCGAAGCTCGCCGAGTGGCAGAAGAGGCTGCTGGAGCAAGAGAGGGAGATTCTGTCGTTTTATAGGTCGTTGTTGCTCAGAGAAGCCGCGGTCAATCAGCTGAAAAACGAGCTGGAGGCCTGTAAGAAGAGGCTAGGCGAGCTGGAGGGCGCCGGGCGCTAGCTCGGCCACTAGGAAGTAGCCCATCGCCAAGACCGATAGTGCGAACAACAAGATTACCAGTATAACTAAGGCTTTATATTCGGCGGCCTCGACCTCATTCGCGGCCAGGTCGGCCATAGATGAGGCGTCGCGTCTACCTAAGAAGAAGAGGACTATGTCTATGGCCAACATAAAGACCATCGCCGGCGCCGCCGCGGGCCCCAAGCCCTGGAGCGCCGCCGCTACAATAGTGGCCGCTATTGAGAAGATGGCCGATGCGAGCGCGTACCTCACGACTTAGTAAACCCTCTTTAAATATAGCCCTTATTTTTCCGCCGGCCCCATTGCGCCATGTTGGCTCTGCTTTACTTAATCATAAATTCTACGGCCATGGCGGTGCCCATACCCTACATCCCCTACGCCTACAGCCTCTACTTAGGCGGATGCGCCAACGTGACGGCGTATTTAGACCCCCTCTCCGGCCTCGGCATAAGCGCCGTTTACGCGATAAGCCAAGACGGCGTTGCGGTCAGGCCCCCGCTGTCGCCTGAGAGCACGCCTACCTACGCGAGTGGCGATATATGTGGCGCCTTCCTCTCAATCGTCGTGGATAAATGGAGATCTATAGGTCCCCTAATCCCCGTGTCTGAGGGGAACCCGGCTGTGTACAACCTATTGGGCGAATACCAGCTCAACTTCACCGATGCCGCAATAATAGAGATAAAATCTCTATATAAGCCAAATATAACTGGATCATTTATCTATAAATTAAGCGAAAATAACATATTGGGAGTATATGTGGAGAAGTATATAGCATATGAGGCGCCTATCACTATACAGGGCTATGGATTGATCAACATCACGCCAATATATCTCTCACAGAGCCCGGCAGAATATTATATATTCGTCCAAGAACCCGGCGTAAACGTATCGGGGGGCTTCCCCCTAAATATCGCGGGCCTCCGCTTCAGCCCCTCTCAGACGTATTTAGTCGGCAATCCCAAGGTGGTCGTATCCCAGGTGCAGATACCGGTGATAGGAAACTGCTCCGGCTCGGCCTACGTCCCAGACCCGCTGACTAGGCCCATCACCGTGCTGGTCAACTTCGACGACGGCGAGAGCTACGCAGTGCAATTCCCGTACTTCCCCCACGCGATAAACACGACGACGCTTAGGGGCATAGAGGCGACGGCCCTAGACGGCACTCCGCTGAGCGCGCTGAACTTAACGACGTACTTAGTGGCGCCGGGCGGACAGCCCGTGGGGCAGTGCCTAATAGAGGGCTTGCAGTACCAAGTCGCCGTGGTGTTGGGTAATAAGACCCTCTATTACCCAGCCTCCATAAATAACGGTGTGGCGCAAGCCGCTACTAATATAGTGAGGCCCGCCGTAGTTGTGCAGGGCATAGGCTACGGCGTAGCCTCTCCGCCGATCGCGGTGGAGGGCGAAAACATAACCGTGTCCGTATACCTCAACGGCACTCTGCTGGCCAAGTACCAAGCCAAGGCCGAGCCGAGGATAGTCATCAACGACAGCAAGCTCCTGGCCAGAGTCGAGGTGGTCGACGTCTTCAGAGATCCTCTGGGCGACTTCTACGTAGAGGCCGGCAACTTAACCTTTAGGGGCTCCAACGGAGTCGCATACGTGGTCCCCTCCCAATTCCTAGTGGTGATGTACGGCGGCCGCCAATACCTAGTTCAATACAGCCAGACGATAACCTTGCCGGTCCTGACGAAGGCCAGCCTAATTAAGGCGCTGGCGGGCTCCCTGGCCGTGGGCATAGCGGCGGGGATAGGCCTAGCGCCCCGAAGAAAGAAAGATAAAGTAGAGGCAATAGCTGTGGCGTGATGAGCGCGTGCGAGATGAAAAGTGAAGCGAGCCTTCGATCGCTGATACGCCGATAAGGGAAAACATTTTTAATAACACAACAGCTTGAAAGCCGATGATATTACAGGCGGTGCCTACGTCTACTAACAGCGCGTTGTACTGGATTCTATCCATAATTGTGTGGTTCGGCATAATCTACCTATTCCAAGAGGTCTACTACATGCAACGCCCTCTATGGCAGATAGGCGGCTTCTTGTCTTACTTAGGCCAAATGATTAGGAACGCCGCCAACGACATAAGCACGCATATGGAGAGGCTGAAAAAGCCCGACGTCCAGAAAAAAGACGTAGAGGACGTGATAAGGCGCATGATGGACTTCGTCGTGATCAGCCCCACCAACCTCGACCCATACGGCATTGTGCCCAAGTATAAGAATATCCTAAACGCCTACGAATCCGCCTCAAACTCTGAGGTGGCTAAGGTGTTGGGCGACAACACAGTCGCCGTCAAGAACTTTTCTACGGCACTAGAGGCATTAAGCCAAATAAATCTTCTATATAAAATAATTGATCATTATTATAGAATAGCTAAGAAATATAAGTTATACGCATATGCTCTCCAGATATCTATGTTTATTCCGCTCCTCAAAGAGGCCAGCGATGCGCTGAACGGGGCCGTGACGGCCTTTATAAAGGGGATCCCCGTTGGCGACGGCGCCGGCCCGCTGGTGGCCTATAACGTAATACGCGCGTGCGCCCAGCCCGTGGCCCACGAGGCCGTTAAGGACACGGCCGTGGTCGAGTGCGACCTGGAGGGGAGGAAGCTCTACGTCGTTAAGGCCATGGGGCCCGGCAGCACGGTGGGGAGGCCCGACGAGGGCGTCGAGTACATCTTTGAAAAACTCGGCGTAAGGCCCAAGTACCTAATAACTGTCGACGCGGCTCTTAAGCTCGAGGGCGAGAAGACGGGCGAAATAGCCGAGGGCGTCGGCGTAGCTATGGGGGGCATCGGCGCCGAGAAGTTCAATATAGAGTCGATAGCCACTAAATACGGC
>JZWT01000132.1 GCA_000960885.1 Thermoproteus sp. AZ2
GTTAATAATAGGCGCCTCCCTAGCCGCCGCTTATAGAGACGCCGGCAGGCTGGCGGCCGCCTCAGCGGCAGCCCTACTGTTCACGGGAGCCGTATACGGCATCGGCTTTCTGCTCACGGGGCGTCTCCCGGCCGAGTTCTTGCCTACTCTTCTCAAGGCCGTCGACTCGACTACGCTCTTCTTCGCGTCCGTGGCGTCGCGAGGCGCGACCAATATGCTTATGGCCGGCGCCTGTATATCCGGCGCGTTCGCCGAGCTCCTCGCAGTGGTGAAGACGGCGTCCTTGGCGCCTGGCGTGTTGAGGGAGGCTCTGGCGGCCTACGCCGTATATAACGAGGGGAGGATAGACGCCAGAGGGGTCGGATTCGCCGCCGTATATTTCCTCGAGCACTCCGAGAGGCTATACAGCTCCGTCTCGCTCGCCCTCAACGTCATGGGGAGACCTCGGTGTAGCCCCCGCGCAGATCCCTTATTGTTTCTATATTTACTGGCCATAGGCCTCTGGATATGGCTATTAGCTTAAGAGACGTCTGGCTTAGGCTAGGGGGGAGGCATGTGTTGAGGGGCGTTACGGCTGAGCTGGGCGGGAGGTCCCTAATCGTGGGCCCAAACGGCTCAGGTAAGACCGTCTTGCTCTTGACGATAGCCGGCGCGTATAAGCCGGAGAGGGGCTCAATTGAAGTGGGGGGAAGGCTCTCCGTGGTCTTCCAAGACCCAGATCTCCACTTCTTGGCCGGCACCATTAAGGAGAACGCGGCCCTTTGGTCTAAGGGCCGTTTAACGGATGCGGAGATAGAGAAGCTGGCCGAGGAGCTGGGCGTGGCCGACCTATTGGGGAAATCGCCGTGGGAGTTGAGCTGGGGCCAGAGAAAGGCCGCCGCGGTGTTAACCGCCTTGTCCTCGCGGCCAGATGTCTTGCTCGCCGACGAGCTACTGGAAGGCCTTTCGCCCAAGCTCGCGTCGAGGATATTGAGGGTAATTGAGGAATCCGTAAAAACCGTTGTGTTGACTTCGCACAGCCTATACGGCGGCTGGCGCGTATACTTTATGGAGGAGGGGGTCCTCTACTTAGGCGAGGCCGCCTTAGGCAAGCTTAAGGAACACGGGTATCTCGACTAGGCCGCGGCCCACTAATTAAGTTGCTGGGTATCTTCGCCGGCGGTCTCTACAAAAGCTTTATAGGTATAAAGTTACTTCATAGGTATGTATTTTGACCCTCGGCCGAAGGAGAGGCGAGAGGACCTATACGACAGGGAGGAGGAGCTTAGGCGATTCGTCGAGTCTAAAAGCCCTTTGGTTGTGGTGACCGGGCTGAGGAGGACCGGCAAATCCTCGTTAATCCTAGTCGGGGTCAAATCGTTGGGCATGCCGTATATATACATAGATGCGAGAGCCTTTGAGGAAAAGCCGTATATATCCTACGCCGATTTATTAAAGGCCCTTGAAGAGGCCGTCAATAAGATTAGGGGCAAGGGGCTACGCGAGGCGCTTAGGGGCCTGGAGGGCGTAGAGGTCTACGGGGTCTCGATTAAATTCCGCTGGGGCGGCGAGGGGAGGGCTAAGTTGCCCGAGATATTAAGCGCGTTGAGCTCCTGGGCCGAGGATAGGGGCGAGGAGGCGATCGTGGTGATAGACGAGGCCCAAGAGCTCATTAAGCTGAGGGGGTACAACGTGTTGCCGGCGCTAGCCTACGCCTACGACAACTTGAGAGGGGTCAGAATAGTCTTAAGCGGATCTAAGGCGGGGCTATTGGCTAGGTTTCTGAGGACCGAGGACCCCTCGTCGCCGCTCTACGGCCGTTACGCCGATAGGATAGAGCTGGGGCCCTTCGATAAGGCTAAGGCCGTCGGCTTTTTAAGGGAGGGGTTTAGGCAATACGGCGTCGAGTTCGATAAGGGCGAGGACGTCTACGAGGAGTTGGGCGGGATACCTGGGTGGCTCGCCGCCTTTGGAAACGCCTATTTAAGGACGCGGGACCTCGGAAAGGCGCTGGGGGACGTCGTGGGCGCCGCGGTGGGGCTCATACGCAAGGAGTTCGAGAATTTCTTAATAGGCCGCGAGGTCGCCAAGAGGCGCTACGAGGCCGTGATGAGGGCGGCGAAGAGGTGCGCCACGTGGAGCGAGGTTAAGAGGGCGCTGGAGGCCCAAGAGGGCAGATCCATAAACGACGCGGAGGTGGCCAAGCTGATAAGGAACTTGGCTGATTGGGCTTTTCTAGAGAAGCGGGGCGAGGCCTATTGTCCCCCGGATCCATTAATAGCTAGGGCCTTTTAGCCGACCAGCTCTAGCTCGCCCTCGGAGAGCCGCCTAAGCCTCTCCAAGATATGGCGTAGGGCCTCTTGGAGCACCCCCCTATTGTCGTAGCCTCTGAGGACCCCCTCGAGGTCCTCCCTAGGCCTCCCCCTCAGCTCCCTCACGGCGTTTGCCAAGGCGGGCAGAGCCCTCACGACGTTGTCCACGATAGTTATGGAGGCGGCGCGGGAGGTGCGGCTTAGGGGGTTTAGGTCCACGGCTATGACGGTCTTCCCCATCCTCCTCAAAGCCTCCGTGCGGTCCCCATCCTCTAGGGGGACTAACACGACGTCGGCCGCGTATATGCCTTTACACGAGACGCGCCTCCTCTCGCTGAAGAGCTCAGGTATTACGCAAGCCGCGTCCTCGCCGACGCCTAAGACCTCCCCCGCGCCGTGCCTCCTCAAGACCTCTGCTATTTTCTCCTCGCGCTCCCCCGTGCGGTAGAATAAGTTGACCTCTATCAAGGCCCCGGCCGCCTCGGCCAGCTCGACCACGGCCCTGGGCGCTAGGGCCGCCACGTTGCCGTTGACGCTGACGACGGGCCTTTTGGCCAACAACAAAGCCGCTGCGGCAGCTCTTATGGCCTTAAGCGCAAAGGGCTGGGTCGCCTCCCCTATGAGGTAGTCGAAGCACTCGCCCCTGCCCTGCGCTATGAGGCCCTGCGCCGCCACGTAGCCCTCCCTAAAGCCCTCCACGACGGCCTCCCTCTGGAGGAGGCTCTCCCGCCGCGGGTGGTTAGGCGGTATCACGTGGGGCTAGAGGCCAGCCTTTAAGTCTCTTGCGCCGGCCTAGCCCCTCTTGCCGAGCGCCGACTCTAACATCTTCTTGGCAGTGTAATAGCGTCGGCACTCTGGACATAAATAAAGCCATTCGGGGTCGCCCTTTATGCCGAGCTTCGCCTTAACCGCCTGCACGTGCTTAAGGGTATCGAAGGCCCTCCCACACGACTTACACCTAACTACGTAGTCCACGGCCTTCTCCTCCGCCTCTGGCAAGAGCGCGTCAGCCTTAGAGACCGCGATAGCCTTCTCAGGGCAAACGGCGGCGCAGTAGCCGCAACCAACGCATTTAGCGGTATTTAGGTAGAGCTTAACGGCATCTCCATCTCTGCCCACGTCGAAGGCCCTCTCGGGGCATTTGGCGAAGCACACCCCGCATAGGGTACACCTATTGGGGTCTACCTCCACCTTATACATCTTGAGGGGGGCCCTCCCGCCGGAGTAATGCCTCCTGAGGCCCTTTAAGAGCTCGGAGTAGTCCCTACGCCTAGTCCCCGACAGCGCGCCGATCTCTACGCCCCACTTAGCCCTAATTTTGACGGAGCCCTCGCCCTCCTCAACGGAGGCGCCGAAGGCCTCCGCGGCCTCCTTAGCCGCCGAGAGGGCGGGGCCCGCGCCGCC
>JZWT01000133.1 GCA_000960885.1 Thermoproteus sp. AZ2
ATTCATCTGTGTAGGACGCCGTGGATTATGCGGACCTCGCCCCCCGCCTCCTCCACCTTCTTGACGGCCTCCCTAGTCGCGGCGGGCGTATAGATTATAAGGGGAATAGATAGCTTGCCGCCGCCTAGGAGCTTGTTGCGGCCCAGCTTAAGCAAATCCACGACGTACTTATCGCCCTCCTTGGCCAGCTCCCCCCTGGCTATGGCCTCGGCCACGAGCTCCTCCAGCCTCCCCACGTTGATGGGGGCCCACTCAACGGAAAGCTCCTTGGGTTGCTTAAAGCCGTGTTTGCCGTAGAAGGGCCAGCCCGAGGAGTCCTCTGCGTATTTCATAACGTACGACCACTTATGCTTATGGAAGCCCACCATGCCCTTGCCGCCCGAGGAGCCGCTTTTGCGGTGCTGGCCCACTCGGCCCCAGCCATGGGTGCGGCTGCCTCTCCTATATTTTATGCCGGGCTTAAAGCGACGAGTCACGCCCCACGTTAACGGCCAGTATATAAACATTCCAACGATGGGGGGCCTAGGGATATATAGCCGTGCCCTGCGCAGTTGCGCGGCCTAAAACGGCTTGAAGGCGTCGGCGGCGTGCGACTTAGCCTTGAGAAATATATAGAGATAATTGGAGATAACCTCAGCACATTTTATGCACCTCTCCCCGCTCTCGCTAAACGCGCTCCGCTCGAGGCATTTGGCGCAGTCTTGTACCTCCTCAGGGGGCTCGGCGCCTGCGACGGCCTTTATCAAGGCCGGCAAGCGCTCTACTTTGTGGTAATCGCCGTACGGGTTGTGGCCCAATATGCCTCTCGCCAACGCCTCCACGGAGACATATGCGTTATAGCAAGCCATCTTGTCGTCGCCCAGCTCCATGGCCGTGATGGCGTCGTTTAGGTGCCTCACATGCCTCTCATACCACTTGGGGTGGACGTACACGTGCGGTATTCGACATCGCTATTTAAGCCTTAACCTCTATTTTATCCGCTAAGTAGATAAATATATAGCTTTAATGCCCTATGGTTGATATAGATAAAAATGTTTGGGTTTATATAATTAGATCAAGAATAAAATTGAGCGGCAAGCCTAATTCCATGGATTGAGGCCAAATGCCTGGCGGCGTCTTTAACCGAGAAGAACTTTTTCCCGCACCTCCGGCAAGCTATATGTTCCACCCCGCCCTCTTGTACAACTTGTAGGTAGGCTGAGAGCTCCTTGGGGATCTCCATATATTTGCGGGGGCGGCCGCACTTATATGGCTGACGGCCTAGTCGCGGGTATAGATGAGGCCGGCCGCGGACCCGTCGTAGGCCCCTTAGTCGTGGCCGTGGTGGCGAGCTCTAGGCAGGAGGCCCTGAGGGCCTTGGGCGTGAGGGATTCAAAGCTCCTAACGCCGAGGAGGCGCGAGGCCCTCTACGGCGGGATTCTCGCCGCGGCCGACTGCGTCCAGTATATAGTCATTGAGCCCGCGACTATAGATGAGTATGTGGCTGGGCATAGGCTAAACGCGCTGGAGGCCGAGGCCATGGCCAAGCTCATCTCCCTCTGCGATGCCGATGTGTACTACGTAGACAGCCCAGACCCCAAGCCGGAGAGGTTCGGCAGAGCCCTCGCCGAGGCGACGGGGAGGCGCGTAATAGCCATGAACCGCGGGGAGGCCGTGCCCGTCGTGGCGGCCGCCAGCATAGTGGCGAAGGTGGTGAGGGATAGGCTAATAGCTGCCTTGAGGGACGCCTATGGGGACTTCGGCAGCGGCTATCCGTCGGACCCTAAGACTCGGGCCGCGCTGAAGTCCGGCCTACTGCCGCCCGAGTGCGTGAGGCGTAGCTGGTCCACGCTCTCCTCCCTATAGAAATGCTTAAATAGACCGGCATCAAGTGCGGCGATGAGCGCCGTTGATCTTTCGCTGTGGGAGCCCAGGACTAGGCTGGGCCAGCTGGTTAAGGAGGGCAAGATACGGACGATAGACGAGGTGTTCGCCGCAAACTACGTAATCAAGGAGCCAGAGATAGTGGACGCGCTTCTGCCCAACTTAAGGCAGGAGCTCCTCAGCCTAAACATAGTGCAGCGCCAGACGGACGCGGGCGAGGTGTCTCAATTCCAGGCCGTGGTCGCCGTGGGCAACGAGGACGGCTACGTGGGGGTCGGCATAGGCAAGGCGCGCCAGGTGAGGCAAGCTATCGAGAAGGCGACTAGGGAGGCCAAGCTGGCGCTAATCCCCGTTAGGAGGGGGTGCGGCAGCTGGCGTTGCTCCTGCGACGAGCCGCATTCGGTGCCCTTCGTCGTCGAGGGCAAATCGGGCAGCGTCGTGGTGAGGCTTATACCTGCGCCTAAAGGCGTGGGCCTCGTGGCGGGCGGCGTCGCCAAGACCATCTTGAGGCTTGCGGGCGTACGCGACGTCTGGAGCAAGACCTTCGGCGACACGAGGACCACGCTCAACTTCGCGCTGGCGACCTACAACGCGCTTTGGAATACCTGGCGCTTTAAGCTATGATGGCCGCAACTGCCGAGAGGGCTAAACAGATCTTCCCGCGATACGCAGTGGTTAGGATTAGGGGCGTCGTCAATACGCCTAGGGACGTAGAGGCGGCCCTTTACGCGTTGAGGCTCAGGAGGAAGTTCGCCATGTCATTGGTGGTCGCCACTCCCAATATCCAAGGCATGCTTGAGAAGGCGACGAATTGGATTACCTGGGGAGAGGTCGACGCCGATACGTTAGCCGAGGTGTTGGCCAAGAGGGGCCGTATAGTGGGCGACAAGCCGCTGACCCTAGAGCACTTAAAGAAATACGGCTGGAGCAGCTTCGAGGAGGTGGCGCTGGCCTACGTCTCGGGCGAGATAGATAGGCTGGCCTGCCCCAAGCGGGGGGCTTGGCCGAGGAGCGGCGAGAGGGTCTTGTGCATACCCTACCTAAAGCCCTTCTTCCGCCTACACCCGCCGACCGGCGGCTTTAAGAACATAAAGTTGAACTACGCCGAGGGCGGAGACCTCGGCTATAGAGGCATAGCCATAAACGAGCTCTTGTGGCGGATGATATAAGGGCTCTTAGGCGCGGCTTATATTGACCCCACCGAGTCTCCGCCTATTGTCATTAGCCGCGGTATAGAATTGAAATATGTATAAAATACTGCAATAGGATAAATTTATATAGAAAGTTCCAAACGTGTAAATGAAAATCGCGATAGCGGTTAGCCGGGAGGGCCTCGTCTTCCCCGGACACTTTGCCCACGCGCCTAAGTTCAGGATATATGAATACGCCGATGGGAAGCTACGGCTATTAGAAGAGAGGGACAATCCGCTGGGCAACGCGCCAGATCTAGACGTCGAGCACCACGGAGCCCATATGCATGGGGTAGCTAAATACAGCTGGCTTCGCCAAAGAGTGTTGCCGGACGTCGACGCCGTGATAGCGGCCGGCGCTTGCGAGACCAGCCACCGCTATTTCACGAGCGAGGGCGTGAAGATGCTCTTCACAGACCCCATAGAGGTAAAGGTCCTAGAGGACTACATAGATCAGAACCCCTCAGAGTTTGAAGAGGTACTTAGGCAGAGCTAGGCCTCGCCGCGAGGGCTACAACTTCTTTAACACCAGCCCCTTCCCCGGCAAAATCTCTACCTCGAATGCCCGTTTGAAGTGGTTCGTCATGCGCATCTTCTCCACTATTAGGTAGCGGCGGAGCTCCATCTCGGCCTCC
>JZWT01000134.1 GCA_000960885.1 Thermoproteus sp. AZ2
GCCCATCGCACGGCTCCCATCCTCAATAGGCGGAGTGAACAAGTTCCGCGCCGGAGCTGAGTTCCGCAGAGGAGCTCTAAACCCTCGGCGCGCCGCTCGCCTTCGGCGTTGCCTATTAATCAAATAGTTAAATCATAATACGAAATGCGGCGGCGGTTTGCGGATAAAGTTTAAATATATAGTTAAACGCGAGGGCATGAAGGTCGCCGTAATTATGGGGTCGCGGAACGACCTAGAGGTTATGCAGGAGGCCTTCCAAGTCCTCGAGGCCTTCGGGATACCCTACGAGGCCTTGGTGGTCAGCGCCCACAGGACGCCCGACTTCATGGCCGAGTTCGCCAAATCGGCCGAGAGGGAGTTCGAGGTGATCATCGCCGGCGCCGGCGGCGCCGCGCACCTCCCCGGCATGACCGCCTCCCACACGCCCCTCCCCGTCGTCGGCGTCCCCGTGCCCACCAAGCACTTGGGCGGCTTGGACTCCTTGCTGTCCATAGTCCAAATGCCCAGGGGGACCCCCGTGGCGACGGTGGCCATAGGCAACGCCGCCAACGCCGCCTACCTCGCGGCTAGGATCTTGGGCGTCAAGTACCCCGAGGTTAGGGCCAAGGTGGCGGCCCACATGGCCCAGATGAGGGACGAGGTCCTGCGGAGCAATTTCATCAAGAGGTGGCCGTGAGGGTCTTAATCCTCGGCGGGGGCCAGCTGGCCTTGATGTTGATCTGGGCGGCGCAGAGGCTGCCGGCGAGGATCGCCGTCTACGACGAGGCCGAGGACGCGCCGGCGCTGAGGCTGGCCGAGGCCGTGGAGGACCCGGTCTCGGCTGTTGAGGACGCGGACGTGGTCACCTACGAGTTCGAGAACGTGCCCCTAGAGGCAGCCGAGGCCGCCGAGAGGGCCGGCAAGCTTAAGCCCCCTCTCCTGTATCTGAGGGTCAAGAGGGATAGGGCGCTGGAGAGGGAGTTCCTAGAGGGCGTGGGGGTCCCGGTGCCGCGCTGGAGGGTCGTCCAGAGCGCCGAGGAGGCCCTCAAGGCCGCGGCCTCTATGGGGAGGGCCGTGGTCAAGGTCCCGTCGGGCGCCTACGACGGGAAGGGCGTGTTCTACTACCCCTCCATGGCCCGCGGGATAGCGGGGCTTAAGGGGCGCCTAATAGTGGAGGAGTACGTGGACGTGGCCAGGGAGCTCTCGATTATAGTGGCGAGGGGGGAGGACGGCGACGCCTTCGCCTACCCAGCCGCCGAGAACTACTACGTCGACGGCATCTTGGTCTGGAACTACGCCCCCGTCGAGGCCCCCGAGGAGGCGCTCGAGTACGCCCTCAAGATAGCCGAGGCCGGGAAATACGTAGGGGTTCTCGCCGTTGAGTTCTTCGAGGCGAGGGATGGGCGCGTGCTCGTCAACGAGATAGCCCCCAGAGTCCACAACACTGGCCACTGGACCATGGAGACCGACGCCAGCCAGTTCGAGAACCACATGAGGGCCGTGACGGGGAGGCCTCTGAGGAGGCCCTCGGCCGTCGCGCCGACGGCCATGGTGAACATCTTGGGCAGAAGGCTGGAGGAGCTCCCGCTGCCGAGGCTGGAGGCCTTGGGGAAGGTCTACTGGTACGGCAAAGGCGAGGCTAGGCCTAGGCGGAAGATGGGGCACGTCAACGTGGTGGGTAGGAGCGCCGGGGAGGCCAAGGCCAAGGCCCGGGAGGCCCTCAAGCTTATTTACGGCGGCGACTTCCCGCGGCTCGTGCTCAAGCCCAGAGGCAAGGCCCCATGAGGCTCGCCGTCTTGGCCAGCTGGCGCGGCACCAACTTCAAGGCGATACTAGACCACGTGAGGCTGGGCGTGTTGAAGGGGGTCGAGGTCCCCCTCCTCATATACACCGACGAGGAGGCGCCCGTGAGGAAAATCGCCGAGTCCTACGGCGTCGACGCCGCCTTCGTTAAACACAGGGGGGTGCCTAGGCCGGAGAGGGAGAGGAGAATCGCGGAGCTCTTGGCCGGCTACGGCGTGGACTTAGTGGCCTTGGCGGGGTACGACTACGTCCTCGGCGAGGCCGTCATCGGGAGGTATAGGTGGAGGGCCCTCAACATACACCCCTCCCTCCTGCCCTTCGCCGGGGGGCAAGGGGATGTACGGCAGGAGGGTACACATGGAGGTGTTTAGGGCGGGCGTAAAGGTCACGGGGGCCACGGTGCACTTCGTGGACGAGTCGGTGGACGGGGGGCCCATAGTGGACCAGTGGCCGGTCTACATAGGCGACGTCTACGCGCTGCCCCTATCCCCCGACGAGAGGGTGGACCTAATAGCGGATAGGGTTTTGTTGAGGGAGCACAGGCTCTACTCTAGGGCGATTCAGCTGGTGGCCGATGGGCTGGTGGAGGTCGTCGAGGAGGCGGTCAAGGTGCCTGTGGTCAAGGAGGAGGGGGGCAGGCTGAGGTACGCCGAGGAGGGCGCCGTCGTTAAGAGGGCTGTCGTGAGGGCGGGGCCGGGCTGGTTTAAGGATTGGGCTGAGCGGCAGAGGGCCTACGTGGAGCTACAGCTGGAGGAGTGGAGGAGGGCGGGGAAGCCGGTGGAGCTCATAGCCGCCGGCGATTAGGCCATGGCCCTATTGATGTCGGGGAGGCCTATCCACGAGAAGGCCCTCGAGCGGGCGCGGGGCGAGGTGAAGGCTCCTCGAGGAATACGGCGTGACCCCCTCCCTGGCCATAATACTCCTCAACGACGACCCCATAGAGCTGGAGACCCAGAGGAGGTACGCGGAGCTCAAGGCCAGGGACGTGAAGAGGATAGGGGGAGAGGCCCACATATTCGAGCTACACGACGTCCCGCCCGAGAGGAGGGCTAAGGAGGCCTTGAAGCTCATTAGGGAGTTGAACTCAAGGGACGACGTGACCGGCGTAATAGTGCAGAAGCCCGTCCCGCCCTGGCTGGACGACTCGGCGCTTTTGGCCGCGTTGGACCCCGGCCAAGGACGTGGACGGGCTGACGCCGGAGCGGAAGAAGGCGCTGGTGTCCGGCCCCTTGGACAAGGCCGTCCTCCCCTGCACCCCGGCCGGCATAATAGAGCTCTTGGCCCACTACGGCGTAGACGTGAGGGGAAGGGACGTGGTCGTGGTGGGGAAGGGGGAGCTGGTGGGCTTCCCCCTAAGCGTCTTGCTCATGAGGCTGGACGCGACGGTCACCGTGCTCCACGCCCTAACCCCCGAGGAGCTCAAGCTGAGGCGGGTGAGGGAGGCCGACATAGTCATATCGGCGGTGGGGAGGCCCCCCGAGCTGTACCGCGAAAACCCGTGGCGCCTAACCGGCGACATGATAAAGGAGGGGGCCGTTGTCGTGGGCGTCGGGGGGAAGATGGGGCCGGACAAGAGGTGGTACTTCGACGTAGACGAGGAGTCGGTCGCAGAGAGGGCCTCGGCGTATACGCCCAACGTGGGCGGCGTGGGGCTGGTGACTAGGGCCAAGATAATAGAGAACTTGATAAAGACGGCGTGGGCCGTGGCGGAGAGGGCGGCGTCGCCGAGACTG
>JZWT01000135.1 GCA_000960885.1 Thermoproteus sp. AZ2
CCGCGCGGAGGTGCGCGGCCCCGCCTTCGCGCTAGTGGATGGCGCTGACAGGTATGAGATCACAGGCTCCGAGGTCGGTTGGCTCTCCGAGCCCGATGCGCAATACGCCGCGCACGCCTCCACCACCATGGCCAATCTCCAGCGCACTATGAGCAAATGCGATGTAACGCTCGCAGTAAAGCGCGATGGGCTCTATGCCGCTGATTGTAACGGCCGCAAAGTCCGCGTCCCCGCCATCTCGGCCGCAGGCGAGGCCGAAATTGCGCTGGGCGGATATAAGTGGCGCGAATTCCTGCGCTCGTTCGCGCATATCGCCGGCCGCTGGGATATCTACTTGGCGCCGGGGAAAGCCATCAAGCTGGAGCACCGCTCGCCGAGGTTCACGATAAGATACTACCAGGAGCCGCGATAACTAGATTCAATGAATTAATGAAAATAGATATATTTGGGCCCGAAAGATTTAAATATTGGTAAAATCATGCGGTCATGGAATCACAAACCCCTGATCAAGCCTCGGGCCAAACCCTAACAGGTCAAGCCTTAACGCAAACCGCCGTCTCTGCCGAGGACCTCGCCAATGTGTTCAAAGCGTTTGCTACTCTAGATGCCTATGACGTACATGTGGGCTTTACCCCTAATCTGAGGTTCCAGGGGCTGGACTACGCGCGCATGGCCCTAGCTATTATTGAGCTTCCCGCCTCCGCCCCATCCGCGGCCGGGCCAATCGTGATAGACGTGCTGACATATAGCCTGGAATATAAACGCCGCATCAAGGAGGTCCTCGCGTGGCTGATGGCCAAACGCCGCAGGCGCGTCGCTGTGGCGCTACGCGGCGATGTCTTCATGCTCGTGGACGGCGCTGATAGGTATGAGGCCGAGGGATTAAAAGATGAGTGGATCCCGGAGCCCGAAATAACCTTTAATGTAGCCTACACGACGCGCGTCTCCACCACTCTGCTGAACCTCAGCCGCGCCGCGTTTAAATGCGATGTGACGCTCGCCGTTAAGCATGGCGAGTTCTACGCGGTGCCCGCCTCCGATTGCGAGGGCCGCAAAATCCGCATCCCCGTTATATCCATTGCAGGCGAGGACGTAGAGGTCACGACGCCTGGCTACTTATTGCGCGCGTTCGTGCAGGCGTTCGCGTGGGCCTCAGGCCGTTGGGATGTGTACCTGGCGCCGGGCCCGATCAAGGCCGTATACCGCTCATCGCGCCTCACCATCACGTACTACCAATCGCGCATTGAACCCTAACTCGCCTCTCTGTTTTGGGCCTATAGATTCATCGGCCAAACCCTAACAGGGGCCCGAAACCTTTAAATAGAGGTAAAATCATCCACTCATGGAAAATCCAAAAACCCTAACAGGCGCGATCGACGTTCCCGTAGCAGATCTCATTAACGTATTCAGGGGCTTTAAAGCGCTGGACGTATATGACTTGCGCATAGGGTTCATTCCACGTTTAAGGCTACAGGGGCTTAACGACGCGCGCACGGCCCTCGCCATTATTGAGCTCCCTGTTACGGCCCAGCAGGCCGGGCCCGTTGTATTGGGATATGAGGCGGCGTATTCGAAGCGGGATTACAGATATCCCGCTGAAGAGATATATGCGTGGCTTGCCTCGAGGCGCCGTGTACGCGTCCGCGTAGAGGTGCGCAGGGATGCGCTCGTGCTCGTGGACGGCGCTGACAGGTATGAGGTCAAAGGCTCTGACGGCGATTGGATCCCGGAGCCCAATATAAGCTACATGACTCGCGTCTCCACCACGTTGCGTAGCCTCGCCCGCGCCCCTGCCGATTGTGATGCCGTATTCGCCGTAAAGCACGGCGAATTCTACATGGCGCTCGCGGCCGATTGCGGTAATCGCAGAGTCCGCGTCCCAATTATATCCGTTACAGGCGAAGACGTGGAGGTTATGGCGAATGGCCCTCTGTGGCATACGTTCCTACGCGCGTTCTCTTGGGCCGATGGTAAATGGGATGTATACTTGGCGGTGGAAAAGCCAATTAAGGCCGTGTACCGCGCACAGAGGCTCTCTATCACGTACTATCAAGCTCCCATTATACCTTAGCCTCGCCGGCGGGGGAAACATTTAAATATCCGTATTTTCATTAACTCATGGAAAACAAACCAGCGAAAAATGGCTATGACGTGGAGGAATGGCCGGCGAGTCTGGTTGAATACGCCCGCGAATACGCGAGGAGGCTTGAGGCGTTCGTGTCCGCCAGGAATCCCGTTGCTGACGCCGAGGCCGCCGCGGCCGCCATCGAGGCCAGCGGCATGTACGTGATAACCAGGGGCGAGCTCTTCGATGCGCTCAGCTCGGCCATAAGGGAGGATATGATCCGGGCCGGCCTCGGCCCGTTCATATTCCTCCAATACGCTGAGGCCGCGGCCGCGTTCTACGGCATGCCGCAATTTGCTAAATATTTAGATGCGTTCCTCAAGGCCCTTGACGCCGCTATGGCGCGCCGGGGCCGCTACGTCGTCGACGCGTTGCCCTCATATATCCAGGCGCTTGGCTTGAACGCGTCCAATGGAGGTGAGGCGTTGCTAGCGGCGCGCGGCAACCCCATCGTCAGATTATATCTGCCAGGTCCCTGATTAACTAAATCCTTTTTTCCTTTCTACTCTTTCCTCTTAGTTCTAAAAGAAAGAATAAAGAGAATTGAAAGAAAAAACAGGGATTAGTTCTGGGCCTCGTTATCCTCCTCCGCGCCCTCTCCCTCTTCGTCCTCTTCCTCCTCGGTCTCCTCGCCCTCCTCCTCGGCATCCTCAGTGGCCTCTTCCTCGTTGGTGTCTACGTCCTCCTCGCCCTCCTCCTCGGTGGCGCTCTCAGCGGCGCCCTCCTCCTTGGCCTCCTCGGCGGTGCCCTCGTTTTCGGCGTTTTCTGCCTCCTCTTTCTTAATGCGCTCCAGCCTCTTCAATACCAGCCCCTTCCCAGGCCATATCTCCACCTCAAACGCCCGCCTATAGTGGTTGGTCATGCGCATCTTAGCCACTATTAGCCAGCGGCGGAGCTCCTTCTCGGCCTCCACGTCGTCCTTCCACATATGTATTATGCCGTCGGCTATATGCTCCAGGCCGAATCCGTACGCCTGCCCCGTGGTCGGCGCGTATTGGCTGGTCAGTAGCGCCGTGACGTTGTCGCGGTGCGTCGCTATCTTCAGCTGGTAGCTGAACTTGCGCGCCATGACCGGCCTATCCACCCAGAACGCCGACATGGAGTCTATGATCAAGCGCACGTGGCGCGTGGGGTTGCGCGCGCCCCTATCCCTCTCTCTGCCCTCGCCCCCCTCCACCACCTCCAGTAGTTTATACGCCTCCTCTATGGCCTCTATGAGGGTGTCTATGGAGAGGGCCGCGTAGCGCCTAATCCTCTCCCCCTCGCCGCTCCTCCCCTCGCTGAGCCTCCTCGCCACCTTTAACAGCCCGAATATGTCTATCACCACTATCTGCGGGAGCTCCTCGGGCTCCTTCCTCCAGCCCAGCCCATATATCGGATACTGG
>JZWT01000136.1 GCA_000960885.1 Thermoproteus sp. AZ2
CCTTTGTGGCGGGCCTCCTCTCGGCAGATAGGCTTTCTATTATCCTTTCCTCAGCTATCAAGTCCCTCACCGATATAACGCCGGCAAGCTCGCCGTTTTTGTCCAAGACGACTAGATGCCTGACGCGGTGCCTCCTCATTAGATCAGCGGCGCGGGTTATGGGCTCGTCCTCGGCTATCCAAATAAAACGCGCCATGGTGCCGGCCCTATCCACTGTAGTCGTTAGGGGTAGCTTATTGGCTATGGCCCTAACTACGTCGCGCTCGCTGATAACACCCAGCGGCTTCTTAGGCTCCTTGGGGTCTATAATTACTAGGAGCCCTACGTTGTTCTTGGCCATAGCCTCGGCGGCCTCCTCTACTGTGGCTGTTATGGGAATTGTTATGGGCGGTCTCCTCATGATCTCCTTCGCCAACATGCCTCCTCATCCTTTAAATTATAAAAATTTTTCTCTATATTTTTCTCTATAGATTTTTTTCTTATATATTTTTCAAAATATATTTTAGAGTTTCGACATTAGTTGCATCAATTCGTATGGTTGGCAACTCCGACTCTATGACGGAGTTCGCTCCGCCTATTAAGATGGCCTTGACCTCCCTAAAGGCCGACTTAGTCTGCCGCAGAACCTCTGGGCTGACGAAGTCGTCCTCCCCATCGGTGATCAGCACCAGCTTATAGCTTCTAAGCCCCATATTGCGCGAGTCGGCCACGGCCGCGTGGACGGCCGAGGTTATGTCAGTGCCGCCGAGGGGGAGGACCCTCAACAAGGCCTTGACCACGTCCTTTATGTTGGTGAGCTGGGGGTAGACCATTTGGTCGAAGAAGCGCAGGATCACCTTGCGGCTGTGCTTCATTAAGGCTATGGCTAAGGCGGTCGCCCAGGTGATCTTCTGCGTCATATCCATGGCGAAGCCGTCGTATATCGAGTAGAACATAGAGCCGGACTTATCGACCAGCATGTAGATCTTCTCCCTAGTGTCCAGCGACACGTCGCGGACCGAGAGGGACTTAGTGGCGAGCTTATAGGCGAAGAGGGTAGGCGACGCTAAATAGATGGCCTTGCTCAGGTTCGTGACCTTCGCCAAGTCGGAGAAGCTGGCTAGGTGCCGCACGCCTGAGGGGATCCCAACGCGCTCGAAGACGGCGCCTTCCTCCACGTAGGGCTCGACCTCGGCGAGTATTTTGACGAGGGACTCCAGTATTTTGGCGAGCCTCGCGCGGTAGGGGTCTATATCTACGTCGAATAACAAATCGGCGACCTCTTTCCCGACCTCCTCGCCCAATATCTTCGAGACAGAGCGACGAATTTTATCTATATTTTTGACATTGCCCATATAGAATCTAAGCAAATTAGTTATTTCTTGCCTTAGGGCTTGGTTGTTGGCCAGCCTCTGCATATTCCTCTCGTCGCCCTCCCTAAGGCCCTGGACCGTGCCCCTCTCTATTCTCGAGAGCAGGCTGTTGTAGGCCCTCAACAGCTTCACTGAGGCGGATCTAGAAATAGAATAATTATATTTACTTAATTTATTTATTTCTTGATATAGGTCTGAAGATAAATAAGACTTCATAAATACATACCAAAGGGCCTCGTCCTCGCTAGGCGGCGACTCCCTCAATATTGGCGTGCGGTAGTGGACGTAGAAGGAGTCCGCTATGTGGTCGCTGGATATTTTGTTCAGCTTAATGGGGAGCCCGAGCCTCTGGATATAGCGTATGATTTCTTGTACCCTTAGGCGGGTCAGCTCGTCGTTGTAGTCTACGTTTAACAGAGCGCCCATTAAATCTGGCTCCTCAACATGCTGAGCGCGTCCCTTATCTCGGCCATCTCTGTGGCGAAGAATCTATAGAGCGTGGGGTCGGCGTACGCCTTGTCCAACAACTCCTCGGCCTCCCTCAGCTTCTCCCTAGCTATAGTCACCGCGTTGTTCGCCACCAGCGCCTTTATCTCGTTTATCAAGTCGTAGAGCGTCGAGAGGTTGCCGGGCATGTGGGAGGCGACGAAGGACTCGTACTCGCCTAGGTCCTCCTTGTCGTGGACTAGGTACTTCAGCACCTTTATGGCCGCGGCCCTTATGCTGGACGCGTCCAAGTCGCTGGGCCTAATGCCGAGTATGGTCAAATAGGCCATGACGTATATGGGCACCTTCACCCGCGTCCTATTAGATATCGTGACGTGGTCTAAGTAGGCCGCTATAAGCGGCGAGATGTGCTTGACGAGGGCCTCGCCGTTTTCGTAGACCATTTGGTTGATGTAGTCGTTGATGCCCTTTACGTCGTCCATAGTCATTATGTGGCCCATTTGCTCGTACTCCCTCCTCAAGGCCAAGCCGGCGCGGAGGAGGTCCTCGGTCTCCTCAGGCGAGGCGTATTTGGTGAAGGCCCTGAGCGGAAATCTATCGTAGAGCGCTTGTAGCTCCTCTTCGTCGGGCACCCTGTTCGACGCCCCGAAGACAGTCCAAGTCTTGACCGGGACGACGGCGCCCCCGTCGAATATAACCCTCTCGTTGAGTATCGTGAGCAGGGTGTTGAGGATGGCGCTCGAGGCGTTGAATATCTCGTCCAACAACGCCACGTCGGCTTCGACTATTGAGTTCGCGTAGATCCTCTTCACGTTGCCCTTCAAGAGCTCCACCACGTCTATCGGCCCGATTATCTCCTCCAGCTCGGTGAACTTCGTGAGCAAGCGGTAGAACCACCTGGCCTTTAACAGCTTCGAGAGAGACGCCACGAGCATTGTCTTGGCGGTGCCCGGGGGCCCTATCATGATGTAGTTCTCACGGCTGAGTATCGCGATGAGGGCCCCCATAATCTCATCGGAGAACTTGAAGAAGTATCTGTCGAGGTACTGGCGGACCTTCGCCACGCCCTGTATTAGTTCATCCACCTCCACGACAGCTACGCGTCATATACTTAAATTTGTAGCTCTGTAACTGGCACACCCCCCAGACCTCTCCCCCGCTCCGAGGCTTCCCTCAGCCTCTGCGGCTAAAAGTAATATTTACCCCGGCGCCTAGCCGGCCCTCGTACGCCGGGGCGTTGGCAGTCGCCTCGCACAGACAACGCCCAGAAGCATTACGTTACGTCGCGTGGCCAAACGCCCCACTACCGCCTCAGCCGCTGCCTTGCGGCCTCGGCCACAGGCGTAAATCGCATGAGGGCCTCTAGCAAGTAACACGAGCTACATAGACCTATGGCGGGCCCGGCGGGATTTGAACCCGCGACCTACGGCTCCGGAGGTTCGACGGGATAGCTGAGATCCACCCCACCGCCGCTCTGTTCCATGCTGAGCTACGGGCCCCAGCGTCCTCTATCCCTCGTCTTTAATATTTTTTCGCCTAGTTAAGCCTTTAGTGAGGAGGCTCCATCGGGCGTGATAGAGAGGATTTTGCGATATAGGATACCCCGAGAGGTCGTATGTCAAAAACTGCGACAAACCCCCGCCACCACCGTTGAGGAGACTATAGA
>JZWT01000137.1 GCA_000960885.1 Thermoproteus sp. AZ2
GGGCTATTTCTCCCAGCCCAACACGCCCAAGATCTCGTCCGCCCATATATTATATACGCTCTTGAGCGCTATTAGGGGTATCTCGGCGAGGGACGCCGAGGTCGTTATTTGCAGAAACGGCTCCTCTGACTCTAAGGGGTCTAGCTCCACATATCCGCCAGAGCTCAGCAACAAGTCGGATAATAGAGCTGTTTGTTGAAGTATCGCCAGCGGCGTGGGGAATACGCCCATTTTTATCAACGACGTCTCGCCTATCAAGTAAATGCCGCTGTACTGCGTCTCGTAGAGAGGCCCCACGTAGAGGCCGCGGGCGAGGGGATGCGGCTCAAGCGAGGGCACCTCGACATGGAGCTCCTCGCCTAGATCTGGGGGAGGCGTGTCGGAGACCTCAATACCGAAGATGGCCAAACGCCTAACGTTAAGAAGCGGAGTTTGCGGAGCGGACAGCACATGTATTGAGACATCCTTCCTGGGCCACGCCGTCTTAATGGCTATGGCTATATCCTGGAGCTCGTAAGGCGGTATAGTGACATCTACGACGAACCTAACGGCGTTCGCCCTCTCGGCTAATTTATATAAAAGCTCGGCCTCCTCTACAGTGGAAAAGCTCGGCGGCCCTATCCTCAACGCGTCTATTGCGACAACTATCACGTCGCCTTTATAACGGGTTCCGGCCGACGTAAATACGCCGTTTTTATCTATTCTCACGGGCTCCTCGCCTATATGAGTTATCCTAGACATATCTTTATAATAAAATAATAAATCTTCAAAGCTTACTAATCCCACGAAAGCCATAGGTATACCTAATCTAAATTCGGTATAGGGCCGAGGATCTATTATAGTTATATCTATATTGGTCCTCTGCGATAGCAACCTATAGGCTAAATATATTCCCGCTAAACTGCCTCCGACTATTAATAATTTCACCGGGAGAGTTGGTTGCTATATGATATAAGCTTATCGGCCAACGTCAAGCGACGCCGCTCGGCTTCGCTCAACTATACGCTCAAGCGCTATCCTCTCCGCTAAGAAATCCCTTATGGACACGACTCCATACACCTCATCGCCCCTCAAGACGACTAAATGCCTAATCCCCTTGCTCTTCATTAAAGCCCACGCCGCCTCGACATCGTCGTTGAAATTTATGGTGATTACCTCGCGGGTCATAACCGCCTCGACAGGCTGATCGGGCGAAAGGCCAGACGCCGCGGCCCTAACGAGGTCCCGCTCAGAGACCACGCCGACCAGGCGGCCGTTGTCTAAGACGGGCAAAAAGCCTATTCGCCTCTCGGCCATCACTCGGGCCGCGTCGGCTATCGTAGCCTTCGCGCTAATAGTTATAGCCGGCCTCTTAGCGAGCGCCCCCACCTTCATATATAGCATATTTTTATCCATATTTATATTTTCTTACCTTTATATAGATAAGCTTTTCATTTATATTAAAATTATTTTAATAAGAATATAAGATAATAATTTAATTTGGAAATATTAATGTATATAGACCTAATCCTATTAAGAAAAAGCCCAAGAATAATAAGGCCATTCTCCCAGCTCTCACGAGCACATATGGCGCCTTAGCAATTCTTAAGAGACCCCTATAGGTTGATATCACTACAGCCAACTGACCTGTAAATGAGCCTATGCCGAAGAGGAGCCCAACGAGCGCCGTGGGTATGGCTAAATAAAGCGTCTTGACCGCCAGCGCGAGCGCCAAGACCACGAAGAAGTCGCCGCCGAAGGACGCAGCTAGGCCGTGTATCCATATGGCCTTATAATCGGGCGCGTCGGCCTTAGCCTCCCCCCTATGTATATAGACGGCGGCTATGGTTATCATAGTTACGCCGACTAAGACGTCTACGAGCCAGTCGTAGGCCCCCCTAAATAAGGCATTGGGCAAGAGACCCACGGCGGCGCTTAAGGCCGTCCAAACTAATGTCAAGGCGCCGTTAAAGACCGCGGTTGCCGTCAAGACCCCGCGCAAGCTCCTCTGCATCATGGCGTAGGACACGGTTATGGGCCAAGTGTGTTCATCCGGCTTGAGGCCGTGGATCACTCCTATAATGAAAAGCGCGAGCGGCAATATCGCGTTAAGCGCCTTCAGCACCTCCTCAGCCATGGGCAGAAGAAGCTCTGGCATGGAGAGTATTGCGACTATAACGGCTACGGAGACCGCGGCGGCTAGGACTAAATCAGTCCTAACTACTTTACGGCCTATTGCGTGCACAAGCGAACGTGGAAGTCTCGCTAGATACTCCAGAGCTGTGTGCACAGCCATATGACATAGTGGTATTAAAGCTTTTTGCCCTTTTAACCTGACGCCTCTCCCACATTAACAGTTTACGTTAACAAGAACTAAGTGATGTTAATGGAGGAATTTCCAGCGCGTTTTTCCTCAAATTCTACTACGCTAGAACTAAAGCTCGTGTTAGGCTGGGCAGCCTAACACGGCGATAAACCCTTTTAAAAATATTAATATTTTTATCTATTATAAAATGCTATTCATTATTTCTTCTATAGCTTTTGTCCTAATGGCTGAATATACTGCTATATAATGTATTATAAGGGTTATGGCGGCTACTATCGCCGTATCCCACGGAAACGCTATAACGGGGTTTAGGCCGTATTGGCCGTAGTAGGACACGGCCAATACCGCCAACATATAGGCCAGGAGCCATAGGCTCGATCTTATCTCTGGGCGGGCCTCCGGCCTAGCTCCTCTGTACATGAAGTGGAGGCCTATTGCCGAGCTCGCCGTGAGGACCGCGAAGAAGGCCCAGAAGGCCGCGTCGTTGGCCGTCGATAGGCCGTTCGTGGAGTAGTATAGGTAGTACATGGCTCCGCCTATTGCCGCGGCGACGCCCCAGCCCAATGCGTGGGCTCTCCTGGCGCTGAGGCCTAACGCCCTACGCCCG
This sequence comes from Thermoproteus sp. AZ2, assembly GCA_000960885.1. Taxonomy (GTDB): domain Archaea; phylum Thermoproteota; class Thermoprotei; order Thermoproteales; family Thermoproteaceae; genus Thermoproteus. The sequence continues at coordinate 2,913 of JZWT01000137.1, forward strand.
TAATATCCTAGAAATAGCGGCATGCCGAGGAGCATAGTCCCCACGACGAAGAAGAGCGTGGGGAAGCCCGCCCAATACACTAATAGCCCTGCCGCTATAGTGGCTATCGGCGCTATTACGGCAGCGCCCCTCAACTTATAGGCGCGGGGGAGGTCCGCGGCCTTCCTCCTAAGGGCCTCTAGCCCTATCCCTCCCATTAGGTATGTGAAGACCGTGGCCGAGGCGTTGTAGGTGACTATGGTCTGCCATGTGGGGAATGGCAATAGGAATAAGGCCCCTATCGCCATTCCAACTATAAGCGAGAGCGTCGGTATCTTGGTCTCGCCCAACTTCATGAAGCGCTCGGGCAAATACCCGTTCGCGGCTAAGCCGTATAAAGAGCGCGTAGTGGTCCCCGCATATATCCACCCCGTGCCAGACGGCGAGATCACAGCGTCTATCAGCAATACTATTATCATGGCTGCTAAAATAGGCGAGAGCAACGGCTTTAGCTTAGCTATTATGCTGAA
>JZWT01000138.1 GCA_000960885.1 Thermoproteus sp. AZ2
GACATAGCCGCATATTACATCTACCTATACACCCAGACAAACAACGCGACTTACCTCGTAGTGTATCCGCTGGCGGAGAAGGCGTATCTAGACAACAATTATCCCCAATGCGCCTACAACTTAACGCTTAGCCAAGCCCAAGCCCTGGCCCAGGCCGCCTATAACCAAGCCACATCGGAGGCCTCAGCCCTCGGCGTCCCCAACAACATGTTGGGGACCCCCCTATTCATAGTAGCCCCTAGGAGCTGAGGAGACCCCTCAGCGATTCGACGTAGCTCGAGACGCCGCCCAGAATCATCTCGACGCCTATGGTGGCGATTATTAGGGCCATGAACCTCCCCACAAGCCTCACGGGCGTCGCGCCCACTAGGGACATAGCCCTTATGCCTAAGTAGAGGGTAGCCGCCGAGAGAATAGACGCGATTAGGGCCGCCGCGAGCGTCGCGAGGGGGCCATAGGCGTGGGAGAACAATATCAACGTGGTTATCGTGCCTGGGCCCACTATGAGCGGCGTGGCCAGCGGCACGACCGCCGATTCCTCGACCCTCTCCCCCGCCCTAGATATGGGAGAGCCGTGTATCAACGTAATTATGGAGGTCGCCAGTATTATCACGCCGCCGGCTATCCTAAAGCTCGTCACGTTTACGCCGAAGGCCGACAAGATGTATTCTCCGCCTACGGCGAAGACCGCCGCCAACGAGATGACGGCTATGCCGGTCAACCTCAAGATCCTACCGATCTCCTTCGGCCTCTCGGCCGCGACCTCGCCTAAATAGCCTATTACGCCTATGGGGTTCTCGATGGCATATATCTGGCCTATCAACGAGAGGAACTCGAGCGGCGTCACTGTCGTCCACGGGGTCAACTTTTTATAGATGCCACCCCCACACAGCGTCGTGGTCTTGAGGCGCCTCTACGCCTATTCGGCCCTCCAGAACTTCGCCGTCTCGCTCTACAGCCCCTTCGTGGGCTTCGTAGCCGCATCGCTGGGGGTGCCCCCGTTGTTGCTCGGCGTTGTCACATCGGCGGGGACTGCGTTTAACAACATCGCCGCCTTCCTCGCATCGCTTAAGAGAGCTGAGCCGTTGCGCCTAATCCTCGCCTTTAACCTCTTGGCGTCCGCCGCGCTGGCGATTATGGCAACGCTCTTAGAGTACCACGTAGTCTACACCGCAGCATACGCGCTGGCCACGGCCGCTCTGGGAGCCTCGGGCTACGGCTGGTCCCTCGTCACTGAGAAGTTCAGCAGAGGGGCTAGGGGGATTAGGCTGGCGGAGTTCTCCTTCTACGCCACGGCCGGGGGCCTAGTCGCGACGCTCATATCGGGCTTAGTCTTGCGCGGAGGGCCTCTAGAGATGAAGCTGGTCCTATACGCCGCGGCGGCCCTAATAGCCGCCAACGCCGCCCAGATATACGGGCTCAAGGTAAAATACGACGAAGGGCCTAGGAGGCCGCTGCGAGCCGGCCTCGATAAACGCCTCTTGAAATTCTACGTAGCCTCTTTCTTCTTCATGGTGACGTGGTCCTTCGCATGGCCGCTCTTCCCCCTAGCGCAGGTGTACGTGTTGCGCATGACCGGCTTACAAGTAGCAATTGTTCAGATAATCACGGTCGCGTCCAACTTGGCGTTTCAGCGCTTCGCCGGCCGCCTCTTCGAGAGGCACAGGAGGCTTTCGCTGGTCTTGGGCAGAGCCACCTTCGCCCTATGGCCTTTTATATACGGCGTAGCCACCAACGTCTACCAGATCTACGCCGTATATCTATTCTACGGCTTCGGGGGCTCGATATCCAACATAGCGTACTTCGCCTATTTGGTGGACAACGCCGAGGATAGGCGCCGCGCCATAGGTTATTATAATCTTATAAACGCGGCCGCCGCCATAACGGGCTCCGAGGCCGCGAGCGCGGTCTTGGCAATAGCCGGGGACCAAAACGAGGAGTTGATAAGGCATATGTTGTTGGGCGCCGCCGCGGCCAGAATCGCCGCGTCTATCCCCTTCGCCTTCTTGTAGGTGCCTGGGCCAGCGCTACGGCTCTGACTAAGGCTTGGGGGTCTTGCTCGACGGCATCGAGGGCCTCGAGCACCTCCTCCTCGCGTATCTCCGGGCACGGCGCGCAACACAAGGCCTCGGCGCCGCGTAGAGGAACTCCGCCGTATATCTCGCAAGCCTCCTCGTCTAGGGCGGGCGATAGGGGCTCGGCGGCGCAACAACGCAGCCCCGACGCAGATATCGCCGAGGAGTACAACTCCTTGTACAGCCCATATGCGTCCAAGAGGGAGCCCTCGCCGCCTCTCCCAGAGGAAAGCGCGTCTAGGACTTCCGCGCAACGCCAACACCGCCCGATTAAATACGCCGAGGAGAGCGCCTTAAGTAGCTTGGCCAACGCCTCCATAGGCCTTCCTCAAAACGCTTGCGAGGAAGCCCGTTATTACGGGCGCGTATATATAGCCCGCGGTCCTTTCAACGGGCCTTCCGCCTATATATGCGACTAGGCTAGGCACGCATAGGATGCCCAACGACTTGACGTGCCTAGGGACGTCCTCGGCGTTCGCCTTGAGGCAGCAAATGCTCCTATAGCTTTTACAGATATCCCGCAACATCCTCTCGAAGTTTATACATAAAACGCACTCCTTGCCTGAGAAGAAGACGACGGCGGCTCTGCACTTGGCCAGCTCCTCGTCTAGCTCTCTATCGTTTTTCACGTGGCGTATTGCCGCCACTACGGGTGGTGCTAGGCCTTAATTAAATATTGCCAATCCTCGGCTATGAGCTCCATCAGCTCGACGGCCGACGCTATATCGGCCAGGTCCGCGGCCTCAGCTGGGCTGTGGAGGTGTTTAACCGGTATGCCTATATATAGCGCCGGGACGCCGAATAGCTGGGCCGCATACGCGTCGGATCCGCCGTCGGACGCGGCGATTTGCGCAGGGACCCCTTTACGCCTCGCCAGCTCGGCGGCCCGCCTAAATAGGCCGTAGACCCCGAAGTCGTCGGCGCCGACCAACACAGCGCCTCCGCCCAGCCTTACGCCGCCTCTGCAGCAAGGCATAGCGTCCACGACCACGGCCAGCTTAACGCCCTTAAGCGCGGCGGCCGCGCCTAAGGACTCGAGCTCTTCCTGCGTAGACCAGATAAACTTCGCGTCTATCCTCCTCGAGGCCTCGGCCAAGGCCCAACACCCGGCCCTATCGTCTAAAGACGGCGAAAATATCCGCCGCCCCTCAGCCCTAGGCTCCTTATAGAAAGAGATAGGCAGGGGAGGGGAAGGCGCGGCCGCGCCCCCATCTCCGAAGTCCACTAGTATTTCCTCGCCTCTAGCCTCCGCAACGCCGACGGCCTCCCACCCATCGCCGTACGCTAAAACCCTCGCCCCGTGCACGGCCTCCCGCTCTAAAGCCCCTATGGGCTGCGCG
>JZWT01000139.1 GCA_000960885.1 Thermoproteus sp. AZ2
GGATAGACGCGCCTAGGGAGGCGCGGCGGACGCCGGGTCGTCCACCGCCGCTCTACCAGGCTGAGCTACGGGCCCGAGGGACTTATCTCTATTCTCTTTTTATGCCTGGCCCTCTCAAGTTAGCTTTTTATAACTCAGCGTGGGCTGACGTATGCGCGTGTCGATAATATTGGCCGCCGCAGGCGCCGTCCTTATAGCCCTCGCCATAGTTCTATTCCTCTTCACCGCGTCGTCTAGCGACATCCTCACCCTCGCGACGGATATCGTAAATAAGCTGAACGCGTCCCAGCCCGTCGCGCTCAAGCCCGGGGCCAATATAACTCTGACGTCCCCCGAGGCCGCTGTTTTGGTCATTAACTCGACGAGGCCCTTGCCAATTATGCCGGCAAACGCGACCGCGTATAGTGGAGGGCTTGAGGTGGCCCTCGTTACGCCCAACATATCCACATACATAGTCAATAATTATACCGAAACAGTAGTTATAAGGTACGCGCTCGTCTCATTGCCCGCGGCCAAGATCGCCTCCTCGCTGTCCTACGCGTTGGCGGCGTTCGCCTTAGGCGTCTTGGGCTCGGCCTTGCTCATAATCGCAGCGGCTCTCTATGCCCTTAAGCGGTGAGGTCTACGTGGGGACGTCTGGATGGGCCTATAGTTGGAACCCAGACGGCCTCGAGTGGTACGCCAAATACTCCGGCCTAAACGCGTCGAGGTCAACTCCACCTTCTATCGAATGCCCACTAAGTCGGCCGTAGATAGATGGAGGAGCGTGGGCGCGGCGTTGCGGTGGTCGGTTAAAGTCTACAGATATATTACCCACGTCAAGAGGCTGGCAGATCCCTCGCCTTGGCGGGAGTTTAAGTCGGTGGTCGAGCCGCTGAGGCCCGACTTCTACCTATTCCAGTTGCCGCCGCAATTTAAATGTGATGAGGAGAGGCTGAGGCGTATAGAGCCCTTAGCCGAGGAGCTGGGCCCCCGCGCCGCTGTCGAGTTCCGAGATCCCTCCTGCTATGAGAGGCCGCGGGAGCTCGGCGTCACGATAGTATCTATAGATTCCCCTATAGGCGTGTATTTAGTAGACAACGACGGCGTGGTCTACCTCCGCATGCACGGCAGAGCGGCGTGGTACGCCTATGAGTACTCCGAGGAGGAGCTTAGGGAAATAGCTAGGGCGCTTGAGGACCTCTCCCCCAAGAAGGTCTACGTATTCTTCAACAACGACCACGCGATGCTGGACAACGCGCGGGCTCTTCTAAGGCTGCTTAAATAAATATCTGTCTGCTAATATTTCCGTGGAGAAGTTCCGCATAGATATTATCTTGGAGAAGGGCGATAAGAGGGCCGTCGATATGGAGACGGCCCTGCTCCTGAAGTATATAGAAGAGCTGGGCTCCCTCTCCGCAGCCGCCAAGAAGCTGGGGATACCCTACTCAAGGGCTTGGCAGGATATAGCTAGGGCCGAGGCGGCTCTTGGCCTGAGGCTCGTCGAGGCAAGGCGAGGCGCCGCGGGCGGCGCTAGGCTGACCGAGGCCGGCGCGGCGATCTTGAGGCGATACGTCGAAGTGGCCGAGCGGAAGGCCGGCGGCCTAGAGGCGGAGGTCTGCGACTTCGTATACGCCGGCAGCTCCGACGAATATATCTTGCGCCTCTTGAGCAGGCTGAGGGAGGAGGGGTACTGCGTGGAGGTGCACTGGGTCGGCTCCATGGCCGGGCTGACCATGGCCGCGCTGGGCCTAGCCGACGTCGCCGGCGCGCATTTATTGGACCCGGCCACCGGCGAATACAACCTGCCCTATATCGAGCGCCTCGGCCTCTCCACTATAGCCCTCTTCCGCGGCTACATGAGGTCTATAGGGTTCGCCTATAGGCCAGACGTGGAGTTCAGAGGCGTAGAGGACTTGTTCAAGTACCGCTTTATCAACCGCAACCCCGGCTCAGGGACTAGGACCTTGCTGGAGCACCTCCTAAGCCTATACGCCCAGAGATCCGGCGCGGCGAAGGCCTCCTTAGCGGCCAAGATCAAGGGCTATGAGGTCGAGGTGAGGACCCACGAGGAGGTGGCCAAGGCCCTAGTCGAGGGCAAGGCCGATGTAGGGCTGGCGATAGCCGCCGTGGCGGAGGGCGCGGGCCTCGGCTTTAGGCAAGTGGCCTTAGAGCGGTTCGATATAGCCGTGAACAAGAGGAGCTTGCAGAAGCCCGCCGCAGCGCTCCTCCTCAAGCTCTTGAAGGAGGAGGAGCCGCCGCCCGGCTACGTGCCGCTCAAGAACAGCGGCGAAGCTATTATAAGGTGAAATCGAGGTGAGGCCTATGGTAAGCGTAGTGATCCACTCACTCCCCAATGGGCCAAACGAGGTGTTAGTCGACGGCAAGCCCGTCGCGCACCTATGCAGATGCGGCGGCTCTAGCAAAAAGCCCTACTGCGATGGGACTCACCGTAGGATAGGCTTTAAGGCCGACGAGGCCTTCGTAGAAGTGGTGAAATAAAAGTAGACGCTATAACACAATAATAAATAGGATTCGAAGATTTTGTGCAGATCTTCCTAGCCACTGAGAGGGGTCTATTCGAGCTGATACCGACCGGGGGCGCCCACCGCATCTGTTGCCCCAACCTCGACGTAGTGGACGCGGCTATATTCGAGGGGTCTATCTACGTCTGCTCGCCAAGCTCGGGCGTGTATGAGGTGAGGGGGCGCGGGACGAAGAAGTCTATAGGCGGCGGATGTTGGAGGCTTGTAAAGCTTGGGGAAAGGCTAATCGCATCGGTGGATGGGCCGGCCCTTTACGACGCAACTACAGGCGACAAGATAGCGGATTTCTCGAGCTACGCCGAGAGGTTCGGCTGGAGGTTCCTGAAGGGGCCTGCCCACATCACGGACATAGCGGTGTTCCGGAACAAGGTGGTGGCGTCCGTCGAAGACGGGAACCTCTTGGCCGGCGACCGCTTGGAGTCCCTTGCGCCTACTAGGTTCTGGGCCGACTCCCACGCCCTCTTGGCCTTCAGAGATAGGCTCTTAATCTCGACATCGACCGGCATCTACTATACCAAGGACTTAGAGGAGTTCTCCATGGCGGTAGGACCCAGCGGCTATACGCACGCCCTAGCCCTATGCGGAGGATATCTAGCCACCCACATGATCTCCAGCAGGCCGCTGTGGATCTCCCTAGACGGCTATGTGTGGAGGGAGCTGCCGCTGGAGTTGCCGAGGCCGGGCTACGGCACGACGAACCTAGCCTGTATAGGGGCCAAGGCGCTATACGCCGTGAGGCAGGTATACGTCATCGACTTGGCTAGGCTGGTCATGGAGAAGATGGCCTCAGGATTGCCCATGGTCTTAAGAATCCTCATAGCCTAATAAGGCCGAGGCGGCAACCTTATTGAGGAAGAGGTCTTTGGCGAGAC
>JZWT01000014.1 GCA_000960885.1 Thermoproteus sp. AZ2
GGAGGTAAGCCCATCCGGCCTGGTCGCTGTATTGTTCCCCATATTTTTCGGCTGGATGTTCGGCGATCTCGGCCACGGTCTCCTCCTCGCGATATTGGGCATTCTCCTAATGACTAAGCTGTTCGGCGGGCGTTATAGGGACTGGGGCGTCATCTGGCTCACTACTGGGATATTCTCTATGTTTTTCGGCGGCGTCGTCTACGGCGAGTTCTTCGGGTTCCCATTGTCGTCGCTGGGCTTGGGGTGGGACGGGCTAGTCCACCTATTTGAGCCCGTCGTGGGGCCCTCCATGGGCACCGCCATTGATGCTGCCGGCATTTTCCTAGACCTATTCTTGGCGCTGTTCTTCGGCTTCTTGCTAATGGCAGGCTCCTTCTCGTTGAAGATGGTCAACTTCGCCTTAAGGGGCGAGGGCGATATGGCGTTGGGCGTCGGAGCGCCTATATTGCTCTTATATATATCGGCCGGCATGTTGGTCTTCGGGTTCTTGAGGAGCGTATTGCCTATGCCGCCCCAGCTACTAGCTGCCCTAGACCTCCCCTGGCTGTATATATTGATCGCCGCAATAGTGCTATTGGCCGTAGGGGCTATTGCGCTGACGATTAAATATAGGGGCTATGAGGAGAAGCCCCCCATAGGGCTGGAGGTCGCCGTCGGCTTAGTCGAGGGCATCTTCGGCGGTCTGGCCAACGTGCCCAGCTTCTCGCGTCTAATGATCTTGATCTTAATGCACGGCGTCTTCACCAAGTTGACGGCGGCTTGGGCCATATCGCTTTGGGACGGCGGAGCCGCGGCGGCCGCGATCGCGGTGGCCGTGGTATTCAACGCGCTGATAGCGGTCGGCGAGGGCTTCATGTCGCTCGTGCAATCGCTCCGCCTAACCTTCTACGAAACGCTGTCTAAGTTCTACGAAGGCAGGGGGAGGCTCTTCTCGCCGTTGCTCCTACCCTAATGAGGCCTATCGCGGAGTTGCCGCCCGCCAAGGACAGAGATCTCTTGATGAAAAGGATAGAGGCGATTAAGGGACTCGCCGAGGAGGTCGACGTCCCCGACTCGCCGCTCGGGAAGCCGTCGGCGCACGCCATAGCGGTGGCGAGCCTAGCCCTTCAAGCTGGGCTGAACCCCATCGCACATATCCGCATCCGCGACATAAACCTCTTGGCCCTTAAGTCCTTATTAGGCGCCGCGAAATTGCTCGGCATAAGGCGCGTCGTGCCCCTTATGGGCGACCCGCCGGCCTTAGGGGCCCCCGTAGATCAACTGAGGACTGAGGACGCCGTGAGGGCCGCAAAGGAGGAGGGGCTCGTCGTGGGCGCGATGTTGTCTATGCGCAGGAATTACGCGGAGAGGCTTAAGATAGGCGCCGATTTTTATTTAATCCTGAACCTCAGACGGCCAGAGGATATGGAGGGCTTGAGGGGCGTGGAGGCCTATCCCTACCTCTTAATCCGCACCAGCCGCAACGCCGAGCTGATGGCGCGGCTAGGACAACCCTCCTTAAGCTTAGAGGAGGTGCGCCGGTTCCTCGACGCCCTCTATTCCTACGGCGTTAAGGCTGTCGTGGTGTCGGCGCCCGGCGATTTCGACGCTGAGCTGGCCGCCCTAGGAGAGTTTAGGCGGTAGCTTGAGGCATTTCCCGGATAGGAGCCTTACGTCCCTGTATCCCACGAGGTAAATGCCCTCTACTATCTTCGCTTCGTCTAATAATAAAAATTTACAAGGGCGCTTGGGCACAAGTATAGTCTTGTCGCCTTTAAGGAGATAGACGACGTTATAGCTCTCACCGACGACTAGGCCCTCTACGTCGTGACCGCAACTAAACACCTTGACCCGCTTGCCCAATAAGTCTATACAGCTCAAGAGCTCTGCTCCCGCTCAATGGTTAAAATCCTCGCTATGGCCCTCCTAATATACCTTATCCTACCCGAGTTTTCTATTATGCCCCTCGCCCTCTGAGTCTGGAGCCGTACGTACTCAGCCCTCAGCTGATCGAGGAGCTTAAGCCTCTCCTCCCTGCTCATCTGTCTGAGCGTCTTGGCGTTCAGCTTCTTTGGCTGAGACGACATGGCTACTGCGCAGTTGGCTGGGCCTCAGCCCTTTGGGGCGGCGTCAGCTTGAACTCGTCGGCGAACCGGGCGCTGGCGGGCGCTATGGATACCTCGACGCCGTATATGCCGGGGTTGAGGAGCACGTGGACCACGGCCCTCCTTATGGTGTTCTTGGCGTCGTAGCCCGTCTTATAGATCTTCCCAACCTTATATTTCTCGAACTTGGCGCGCTCAGTTGACAACTTGCCGGAGATCACGAGCTCCATGCCCTTCGCGCCGGCCTCCATGACTTGCCTAATGGCCACGAAGGCGACTCTCCTAAACCTAATGCCCTTGGCCATGGCGTTGGCTATCCTATAGGCGACCACCTTGGGGAACATCTCAGGCGCCTCAACCTTAGCTATGTCTATTACGTCTATCTGCGGGTTGTCGACGCCCAGCTTGGCGCCGAGGATTTGGCTCAACTCCTTCACCACCGCGCCCTTCTTGCCGATAATGCGGCTCGGCCTCTCCGCATATATAACTATGCGGGTTCCCAAGGGCGTCTTCAAAATCTCCGAGTCGACGTACCCAAGCCTAGCTAGGCGATATTCTAGGTACTCCTTTATCATCCACTTCTTCACATTGTCCTGTAGAATCTTCTTGTAAACCGCAAGGCGTCTACCCTGCGACACGAAGCCCCCAATAGACCCTTTTAAAAATATTCCTATGGCGCCCGCGGCTTTATTTAGGCGAGGGCTACGACGCCGGCGCGCCGATCGTCAGCTAAGGCTTTTAATATACGCACAAGACGCCGCGTGGCCTTCGTAGTTGCTGATGGCCTACGTAAACGATTTAGGACTAAGGAGAGGCTGGGCCTCTTCAAGTCGCGTAATAAAGTCGTCGAGGCCTTAGCCGGCGTGTCCTTCGAGGTAGGAAAGGGACGCTTGTTCTCGCTGGTAGGCCCTAATGGGGCGGGCAAGACCACCACGGTTAAAATTCTGGCCACTCTCTTGCTCCCAGACGCGGGCACGGCTATGGTGGGCGGCCACGACATTGTAAGGGAGGCGGGCGCTGTGAGGAGGATCACGGGCCTGATGCTATATCCCGATAAGGGCTTCTTCGGGAAGTTGTCCGGCCTCGAGAACTTAGTCTATTACGGCATGTTATACGGCTTGAGCAAGGCCGACGCTGAGCGGCGGGGAAAAGAGCTCTTGGAGCTCGTCGATTTGGCGGGGGCCGCGAATAGGCCCTACGAGGAGTACTCCATGGGCATGAAGGCTAGGCTGGCCTTAGCCAAGGCCCTCATAAACGACCCAGAGCTTTTGTTGCTGGACGAGCCAACCGTCGGCATAGACCCCCTAGGCGCTAGGAAAATAAGGGAGTTGATATCTGGGCTTAAGAGGGAGGGCAAGACGATAATCTTCACATCGCACAACCTCTGGGAGGTCGAAGAGCTTTCCGACGAAGTCGCGTTAATTATGGGCGGGAGGCTCCTAGCCGTGGGACCGCCCGGCGAGATAAAGGCCAGGTTCGGCTTTAAGCCGAGGGTCGTGGCGGTCGTTAGATGTAGCGGCGATTTCCCCTACGGCTACTTGGAGGACGGCAAATATGTGATAAATGTGGACACGGACAGGCCGGCCCAACTATTGGCGAAGATAGTAGAGGAGGCCGAGAATAGGGGTTGCGAAGTCGCTGAGGCCTCTATTAGGGAGCCCAGCCTAGAGGAGGTGGTTGTGAAGATATGGCGAGGCACGTCAGCCAGGGGTGAAACAGCCACCTAGCGCTTATTTGGAGTCCTCATCACGGCTAGAAGGGCGCGCCCTCTTTAAGCCATTTAGCCGCCTCAACGGCGTAATATGTCAAGGTTAAGTCGGCGCCAGCGCGCTTAATGGCGTATAACACCTCCAGCGCCGCGATTCTTTCATCGATATAGCCGGCCTTAGCGGCGGCTTTAATCATGCTGTATTCGCCGGAGACGCTGTAGGCAGCTAGAGGTACCCAGGGGAAGCTCTGCTTCACTAACCTAATTACGTCTAAATAGGCCAGGGCTGGTTTAACCATTACTATGTCGGCCCCCTCCTCTAAATCGAGCATTACCTCCTTCACCGCCTCTTGGGCGTTCCTGGGATCCATTTGATACGTCCGCCTATCGCCGAACTTAGGCGCCGAGGCGGCGGCCACTCTAAACGGCCCGTAAAACGCCGATGCGTACTTGGCGCTGTAGGCCATTATGCCCACGTCTTGATACCCCGCCAAGTCCAGCGCTTGTCTTATGGCCTTAACTTGGCCGTCCATCATTCCGCTGGGGGCTACGAAGTCGACTCCGGCGTCGGCGTAGGCCACAGCCTCCTTGGCATATATAGAGATCGTTTTATCATTGTCCACGCGCCACCTCCCCCTCTCGTCGGTGGTTATAACGCCGCAGTGGCCGTGGTCCGTGTACTCGCATAGGCACACGTCCGCGAAGAGAAGCACCCTATCGCCGAAGGTCTCCCTCAGCACCCTTATCGCCGTTGGCACTACGCCGTGCGGATCGTAGGAGGCCTTCCCCTCGGGGTCCTTCTCCTCGTCAGGCAAGACGCCGAATAATATGAACTTGTTCACGCCCAGCTCCACGGCCTCCTCGACGTGTTTGATCAGCTCGTCGCCGACGGGCCATCTATAATAGCCGGGCATGGCCTCTATGGGCTCCTTGGGGCCCTTCTTGACGAAAATAGGCATTATGAAGTCGGCCGGCGAGAGCTCGGTCTCGGCAACCGCATCCCTTATGAGCTTATTGGCGCGGAGGCGGCGGGGCCTAACCGTTGGATACGCCAAGGAGATCTGCATACTCAAATATACCTCTTTAATATTTCCTCCGCCCTCGCCTTAGCCTCCTCGACGGCGCCGCCCTTAACAAGCCCCATCAACACGTCGTCTTTAACTATGGCGTCGTAGAAGGCCAGCCGCTTTCTAACGTCGCTTATCGTCCTCTTGGCGGCGGCCTTGGCAAAACTATATACCTCGAAGAAAGTCGGTATCCAGCTCGCCCTTATGCACCCCTCTATTACGTCCAGCGCCATTCGCGCCGGCGCCCCCGCCGCGCCCTCGCTGGTCACGGCCACTCGCAGTCCGGAGACCCGGCGCTCGTAGGGCACCACTACGTGGGTCCTCTCGGCGTTAGTCGCATCGTTTATAAGCTTGCCCCTCGACTCGGCCAACGAGTAAAGCCTCTCCGCGAGCTTTTCGTCGCTCACGGCTATAACCACGATGTCGGCCCAATCGATATCGCTCGTGGGGTCGTACTGCCATAGGTCCACCTCCTTCACCTCCACGCCGAGCCTCTTGGCCTCATCCGAGACGGATTTGGCGAGGATCCTAACCTTCGCCCCAGCCGATACGAAGAGCGCGGCCCTCCTGGTGCCGACGCTACCTCCGCCGAAGACGAGGACCTTAAGCCTAGAGGCCTCAACCCACAGCGGGATTCTCACGCATCTTCACGTCGCGCGGCCTTTTTAAACACCCGCGTGCCGAGGCTCCCGGCGGCGCCGTCGCGCCGGCCGCCCATCGGCGCCGCGTAGCGGAGGAGCCGATAAGGCAGGTGGGAGACCCCGAGGTGGGGGTAACGCTCTGGAGGCTGTGGGCTTGAAAGATCATCTATAATCGCCGCGGGTCGCCCCGCACGACGATCGCGCCCCCGCGAAATTCGCCGGGCTATTTGCCCCTCCTAGCTGTCTCCACCGCCTTCTCTATCGTGGACTCCTCAGCCACTACATGGGGGATCCCCAGCTCGCTTAAGGCTTTAGAGGTCACAGGGCCTATGGCCACCACGGTCTTGCCCGCGAGGTCCACCGCCTTGGCGACCGCCCTCGCCACAGTCGCGCTTGTGAGGACTACGGCCTCCGCCTGGGCTATCGCTGGCGCGTATCGGGTAAGCCTCTCCTCATCTATCTCGACGTCGTATATGGCCACCTCAACTACGCCCGGCACAAGCCTGCGCAACACATCGTTGCCCGCGCTCGACCTCAACACGACTACTCGCCCAGGAGCCATGGCCTCCAAAAGCTTCGCCACGCCGTAGCTGGAGTACTCCCTGGGCACCGCACAGCTGCCCACGGCCTCCGCCGTCGAGGGGCCTACGCAGATTACGCACCTAAACCTTCTCCGTATCCTCTCAATGTCCACGAACTTGGCCACGGCGGGGCTCATGACCACGAGGTAATCGCCGTCGGGTATCTCGTATGGGCGCGGCTTAATGGTCCCTATGGATATACACTCGGCGCCTTCGGGGCAGGGGCCCTCCTTTATCCTCACTACTACCGTCCGCATGCTATTTCCCTAAGCCTAGCCCCCCTCTCCACGACGCGGCCGACCACCACGACGCTGGGGCTATCCACGTCGCCCAGCTCCCCGAGCCGCGTTATTCTGAACCCTTCGCCGGGGAAATAAGCCGCGGTTATAACCGCCGCGGGCGTATCGGCCGACATGCCGCCCTCTACTAGCTCCCTCGACCACTCCCCGGCCGAGGAGGCGCCCATGTAGACTATGATGGTATCGACGGCGCCTGCGAGCCTCTTGAAGTTCACTTGCCTAATCCCCTTAGCCGGGTCCTCCCTCCCGGTCACGAGCGCCACCGAGCTCGCGGTACCCCTCACCACCGGCGGGATGTAGTACTTAGCCGGGGCGGCGAGGCCGCTCGTGATGCCTGGGACGAACTCACAACAAATCCCCCTAGCCGCCACGTACTCGCACTCCTCCATCCCCCGCCCGAAGACTAGGGGGTCGCCCCCGTGTAGCCTCACCACTACTTCGTATTCAAGCGCATATCTGTACAGCATCTCGTTTATCTCCTCCTGGGAAGGCCCTTGGCCCCCCGGCCTTTTGCCTACGTCGATGAGCAGGGCATCCCTCTTGGCATATGCCAAAAGCTCCTTGGGGATGAGCCTATCGTATAGGACCACGTCGGCCGCCTGTATGAGCTTAAGCCCCTTCACTGTTATGAGCTCCGGATCGCCGGGGCCCGCCCCCACTATGTAGACCTTGCCCACGCTCTACACTCCGGCTCCTAATATGTATTTCCCGGCCCGTAGCGTATCTATGCCTTTGGCCGCGCGTCGGGCAGTAGCGGGGGCGCCCTCGACTTAGGGCCGCCTCGCATATAAACCCTTGGGGTTTCTCCTCTATGTTGTTCGAGAGAGCTAAGGCCGTCTTCCCGGGCGGCGTCAACTCGCCCGCCCGCGCGCTTAAGCATTTACCAGCGCCCCTAGTGGCGCAGAGAGCTGAGGGGGCGTACATCTACACCGATAGAGGACGCTTGATAGACCTCTGCATGGCCTTCGGCCCCCTCATCTTGGGCCATAGGCCTCGGCCGGTGCTGGAGGCCGTGAAGGCTTGGCTGGAGCGGGGCTGGCTCTACGCCATGCTCACGGAGCCCGAGGTAGAGCTCGGCGAGGCGATAACTAGGCACGTGCCCTCTGTCCAGAAAATTAGGTTCGTCAACAGCGGCACGGAGGCCACGATGAACGCCGTTAGGCTCGCCAGGGCTTACACAAAGCGCGACGTAATTATTAAGTTCGACGGCAACTTCCACGGCTCCCACGACTATGTATTAGTCAAGGCGGGTTCGGGCGCCGCCACTTGGGGCACGCCGACAAGCGCCGGGATACCTCAAGACGTCGCCAGGCTCACCGTAGTGGCGCGCTACAACGACGTGGACTCGCTACAGAGGGCTGTGAGGGAGGCTGGGGATAGGCTGGCCGCAATAATAGTGGAGCCCGTGGCGGCTAACTACGGCTTAATAATCCCGGACCTAGACTTCTTAAAGGCCGCGAGGGAGGAGCCCGACGCGCCGGCGCCTTGTTGATATTCGACGAAGTCATAACCGGCTTTAGGCTGGGCTTGTCGGGAGCTCAGGGGGCCTTCGGCGTCTTGCCCGACATAACTACGCTGGGCAAGATAATCGGCGGCGGCTTCCCCATAGGCGCCTTCGGCTCTAGGGGGGATGTCATGGACCTAGTCGCGCCGGCCGGGCCCGTATATAACGCCGGCACATTCAACGCGCACCCCATATCCGTGGTGGCCGGCCTGGCCACTATTAGGGAGCTCGAGAAGGGGTATCCCTACGAGGCGGCCAACAAAGCCGCCGAGAGGCTTGCGAAGGGCATCGAGGAGGCGGCGGGCGCCGCGGGCTTCGACGTCGTTGTAAAATATATAGCGTCGATGTTCCAGCTATATTTCTTGAAGGGCGACGTCAAGACTCCCGACGACGTCAGGCGCAGCGACGAGCGGCTGTACTTAAAGCTACACGAGCTGGCGCTTAAGCGCGGCGTCTACCTAACGCCGTCTCAATTCGAGGTGAACTTCACGTCGGCCGCCCACACGACCGAGGTCGTGGAGGAGGCCCTAGGCGCTCTCGAGTCGGCCTTTAGGGAGTTGAAGTCTTCTCTCTAGGCCTAACCCTCCTCCTAGCCTCTCTAACCACCTCTAGCGCCTCCTCCAACATCCCCCTCTCCGCGAGCGCTTGCAGAGCCTCGACGAGGGGCAAAACGGCCTTCTTAACCGCCACGTCGGCCGAGGCCCCCTCCCCCAAAATCCCCTGGACGTACGCCATATATTCGCCGATCTCCGCCTCGACGAGCCTACGCGCCACGGCCTTCTCGACGGCCTCTAGCTCGGCGACCGCCATGGCCCTAACCCTCTCCACCTCTCTGGCGCGCTCCTTGTTGTACCGCGCCGCTATCTCCTCCAAGTCGCTCAGCCTCACCACCTTCACGGGCAAGCCCGGCGCCACGTTGCCGGGGACCCCCAAGTCCACTACGGCCTTGACCCTGGCGCCCTCGGGCACGCTCCTTATTATGGGCTCAAAGGAGGCGGCCGTGGCGAAGACCACGTCGCACGTCTTGAGGCACTCCTCCACAGACGCCTCGTTTAGGGGCATCGCCCTGGCCCCGTACTTAGCCGCGACCTCGGAGGCCTTCTCAAAGGTCCGGTTCAACACGTAGATCTCGGAGGCGCCTGCATCCTTCAGCTCCTTTACTAGGCCTTGCCCCACAGAGCCGGCCCCTATTACGCCTATCTTCATGGCGGAGAGCTCGCCGAAGTGTTCCTTTACGTAAATTATGCTGAGGCTCCCCAGCCCCCTCGGACCCCTCGAGATGCCCGTGTGCGTCCTAGCCGCCTTTCCGAACCTAATGGCCCTCTCGATTATAGTCCTCAAGGGCTCCCTAGCGATGTGCTTCTTGACCTGCTCGTCGAACGCCTCCTCTAGCTGGCCCAATATGTCGGTCTCGCCTATGAGCATGGAGTCAAGCCCGGCGGCGACCTCAAGCAAGTGGAGGGCCGCCTCTGCGCCACGGCGTATTGTGACGCGGTCGGCGAATTCCCTATACGCGGACAAGATTGCGTCTACGACGTGTTGGGGCACGTCCCACGCATAGACCTCTACTCTATTACATGTATGTAAAGCGAAGAGGGGCTTTGGGAAATAGGGCGCGACGCCTACAAGCTCCATAACGCCTCTGCCCAACTCGCCCAGCTTATCGGTGGAGACGTCGCGGAAAGTTATAGACGCCGAAAACAGCTTGTCGAGGGAGGCCATGGCATTATTAGAATCAGTTTTTAATATTTCGCGGTTGAGCCCCCTGTGGAGATCAGGGTGGCGACTAGAGGTAGTAGGCTGAGCCTCCTACAGACGGAGCTCCTCCTAAACGCCATAAAGGCCGTGGAGCCGAGCGCCGAGTTTAAGGTAGTAGTGGTGAAGACCACAGGCGACGTGGTCCAAGACAAACCGCTCTACGCCATAGGGGTAAAGGGGATTTTCGAGAAGGAGGTTAACCTAGCCGTGCTGAAGGGCGAGGCCGATATAGCCGTGCACTCCTTGAAGGACCTCCCGTCGGAGCTGAGCGAGGGGCTGGTCCTAGCAGGCTTCTCTAAACGGGATCCGCCCTACGACGCGCTGGTCAGCAGGGAGGGCTACGGCATATGGGATCTGCCCAAAGGCGCCGTCGTCGGCACCTCTAGCGTTAGGAGGGCTGCGTTCCTCAAAAGGCTTAGGCCCGACGTCGAGGTGAGGACCATGAGGGGCAACGTAGACACGCGCGTAGCCAAGATACTCAGAGGGGAATACGCGGCGGCCGTAATGGCGGAGGCAGGGCTCGTGAGGCTGTACGGCGGTTCGCCGCCTGTTAAGCTGGTTAGGCTTAGGCCCGAGCTATTGCCCCCTCCTCCGGGCCAAGGCATAATAGCGGCTGTGGCGAGGGAGGGCGAGGGTTGGATAATTGATATCTTGAGGCGGGCCAGCGACCCCAAGGCAACCGCGGAGGCTAGGGCGGAGCGGGCGTTCTTAAGGGAGTCGGGGGCCGGGTGCCACACAGCTATAGGCGGCCTCGCGACGGCGAGACCCGACGGCAGTATAGAGTTCTTGGCCGGCTACGCCTCCATAGACGGCTCGCGGGCGGTCTTCGTTAAGGCCTACGGCGAAGACCCGGAGGAGGTCGGCAGAAGGGCCTCTAGGGAGCTGGGGCGGGCCGCGGGGCGCTAGGGGCCGGGCGTTCTATTATTTTCGTCGACAAGCTTTTAAGGCCGCGGAGCGGCATACGCGTGGGGAGGCTCGCGAAGCCTTGCATATTGGCCGAGAGGTGCCCCGGCGACTTAGGCGACACCGAGGTCCTCTGGTTCGGCGAAGCCAGGTGCGTCTCAAAGGCCTCTAATATAGTCAAGCTGTTCGGCGCCCTCGAGGCCGCGACCGTTCACATAAATCTGGCGGCCGTGAAGTCGCCGGGGCGGCTCAAGCGGGGGCTCTGGCTGGCTTTCTGGGCCCTCCAATACGCCGGGTTCTACCTCTCGACGGGGAGGAGCGAGTATTTAGCGGCGGCCCTCAAGCTGTTGAGACGGGCTGCGAAGCTGGCATACGTCTTAGCCTCAGACGCCCCCCTGGGCTGGGTAGTCTGCAGAGACGAGGTATGCGCCTATATAAACACCGCGAGGGCTTGGGTGAGGTGGACAGAGCGGCGGCTCGCCCAAGTCGATAAGGGGAGGGAGGTCATAATGATACTAAACCACGTCGGCAACATACTCTTCGAGCTGATGCGGACGCGGCCCCACTACGTCGTGACGGGCGGCCGTCTCAAGGCGTATTCCCCTAAGATGGAGGACGTAGCCCTCTGGCGTCAAGATTTATAAAAGGTGTTGTTTAGGCGGTTGTGTCAGAGGTTAGGGCCATCGTCCGTATCGGCGATACGGATCTAGACGGCGCTAAGGCCACGGCATTTGCTCTGGCTAGGATTAGAGGAATCGGCTTGGCCTCGGCCTTTGCGATATGCAGAAGGCTCGGCATAGACCCGTATACGCCCCTAGGGAATTTAAGCGAGGAGCAAGTCTCCAAGCTGGACTGGGCCGTGAGGAATCTGCACGAGATAGCGCCCGCCTGGTTCTTAAATAGGCGGCGCGATCCCGTCAACGGCAGAGACCTACACCTAATAGGATCGGAGCTAATCCTGGCGGCTAGGAACGACATAGACCTAATGAAGAAGCTGAAGAATTGGAAGGGCATGCGCCACGCGGCGGGCCTCAAGGTCCGCGGCCAGCGCACCGTAACAACGGGGCGCTTCGGGCCGACGGCGGGCGTAACCAAGAAGAAGGAGGGACAGCCGGGAGGCGGAGGGAAGCAGTAGTATGGGCGGCAAAAAGAAGAGTAGAAAGATATATCTCGAGGGGAAGCCTAAGAAGCTCTGGAACACGCAGCTGCTACAGGAGGAGCTACAGCTGATGGGCGAGTACGGGCTGCGCAACAAGCGGGAGCTCTGGAAGGCCCGCTCTATGTTGAAGCTCATCGTGCGCCGCGCTAGGAGCTTGTTGTCCATGACCGCCGAGGAGAGGGCTCCCCTCGAGCTGCCCTTTAAGGAGAGGCTGTATAAGATGGGCTTCATAGACGACGTGAATATACCGCTCGACAGAGTGCTCTCGCTCGACGTTAGGGCAGTCCTCGAGAGGCGGCTCCAGACAATAATCGTGCGGAGGGGGCTCGCGAAGACGCCCTACGAGGCGCGCCAGCTGATCGCGCACGGGCACATCGCGATAAACGGGAGGCGGATTAGGTCTTCCGGCTTTCTAGTGCCTAGGGATTTAGAGGACAAAATCTCCTACGCGCCCAACAGCCCCTTCGCGTCTAGGGCTGCGCCCGCCGCGGGCCAATCCAGCTAAATGGAGCCCGTACTCGCGGTACACGGAGGAGCGGGCAGATGGAGGAGGCTAGAGGAGGGCGAGAGGGAGCGCGTCTTTAAGGCGTTGAGGGACGCCGTCGAGGGCGGCTTAAGGGCCGTCGCGTCGGGGGGCGCCGTAGACGCCGTAGTCGAGGCGGTGAGGGTCTTAGAGGACTCAGGCCTCTTCGACGCAGGCGTAGGCTCCGTCTATTCCATATCCGGCAGAGTGCAGATGGACGCAGGCGTAATGGACGGGAAGACGGGGAGGGCGGGGGCCGTGGCGGCGGTGGAGGGCGTGAGGAACCCCATAGTCCTCGCCCGGCGCGTTATGGAGGAGACGGAGCACGTATTGATAGCCGGCGAGGGAGCCGCCGAGCTCGCACGGGCGTGGGGACTCGCCGCGCCCTTAACGCTGTTTTACAACGACGGGAAGAACAAGAGGTTTGAGGACATGAAGAGGGAGGCCGCCGCGGGCGGCTGGCATTATAAAAAAGTGCTGGAGGTGGCGAAGGCGTTGGGGTTAGGCGATACCGTAGGCGCCGTGGCCTTGGACAGGGACGGCAACGTGGCGGCCGCTACGTCCACGGGCGGCGTTTGGCTGAAGCTGGACGGCCGCGTCGGCGACTCCCCCATCCCAGGCGCCGGCTATTGGGCCGAAAACGGCGTAGGCGCGTTCTCAGCCACGGGCGTCGGCGAGTACATATTGTTGTCGCTCCCCTCTTTTAGGGCCGCACAATTGGTCAAGAGCGGGACCGCCATAGATGTGGCCGTGAGGGAGGCCGTAGCCTACGTCACGGAGAGGTTCGGCCCAGACACAATAGGCCTTTTAGGAATAGACTCAAGGGGCAATATAGCGGCCGAGTTCAACACCGCCGGCATGGCGAGGGCCTGGGGCAGGGGGAGGGAGGTTAAGAGGGCGGCGATAGGCGGAGAGGACTGGCCCTAATAGGCTAGCGCCAAGGAGCCGTACAGCGCTAGGGCCGGCGCAGTGGCTGGATACGGCATATCCCACCAGTGGATCTGCTCCGCCGATTTAGACAAAGCCTCTACGCCCCTCAACAAGGAGTCGAAGCGCTCGGCGATTCTGACCCCCCTAGCCCTATACTTCGGCGCGCCGCCCTCGACGACTAATATCACGTCGCGCCCCACCGTGGAGAACACGCCCTCCCTGATGTTCTGGAAGCGCGTATACCAGTTGTTGTGGATGTAGACGCCCTTGCCCAACTCCTTCAACGCGTCGTCTAAGTCGGAGGCCATATCGCCTGGCGCTACGCCTATATGCCTAGGCGCAGGCGACGTCCAGCCGCCGGGCCCCGCCGCATTGCCCGTAGAGCTTACGCCGAGCTTTGCCGCCGTCCTATTATTGTGCAGGAACGACTTAAGGACCCCTTTTTCGAACACCGGCGTGTCGTTTGTGGGATTGCCCTCATAGTCGAAAGGCGCCGAGCCAACGCGGTCCTCCTTAAGCGACAAGTCGTATACGGTCAAGAGGCTCGACGCAGCCTCTGAGCCTAAGTCGTTGGGGCCGTATTTAGAGACGCCGGTCAACACGTTTAAGGCGGAGGACCACGCCGAAATTACGTAGCCCATTAAATGGCCCAGCACTAGGCCAGACATCAAGACCCTATAATTGCCGTTCTCCAGCCTAGTTAGAGGAAGCCCCTTGGCGGCGCCGGCTATAGAGGCCGCCCTGGCCCCGGCCTCCTTCAGCCCGAGGCTTAAATAGTCCCTAGACGCGGCGGCCCAAGTGGCGGCGAGGTCCCTCCCTATAAACGCCCTAATTACGCCGACGGCGGCCGAGTCCTTATAAGACATAGAGTTGCCTAGGGAGTCGGCGTAATGCGTGGAGCGGACGGCGTAGGAGAGCGCGCCGGCGCTCCGCTCAGCCCCCTCGGCCCTAGCCGCCTGGATGGCCTCCCACACCAAGTCAAGGGCTTTATTTAAGTCGAAGGGCCTCGCCGCATTGGGGAAAGGCCTAGGCCCCTTGGGGCTTAAGGGGACGTAGTAGGGGTCCTCCGGGTATTTATCGAGGGCCTCTGCGAGCGAGAGGGCTTGGCGGAGTATGTCCTCGGAGGACCCCGAGAAGCCCGCTACGGCGACCCGCCTCCCCTTCGCCAAATAGACCCCCGCCTCGTACGAACGCCAAGAGTCGGCCACGGTCACCTCGTCGTTTGCGAAGCGGATTAGGTACTCCTCGCTCTCCCTAACAACCACCGCGGCCTCGCCGGCCTTGCCCCTCAACAGCCTTATTAGGGACTCCGCCAGCCAGCTCATACCACCCTAATGCCCCTGGCCCTAAACGTAGGCCCTCCGAACGTCACGGGAACTCCTTGCGATGGATTGCCCTTGCCGCAAGTGCCTATGTAGAGCTTGAGGTCTTTGCCGACCGCATCAACGGAGGACCAAAAGGCGCGGGACTCGGCCTCTATGAAGCCGAGGACGGGCTCCTTCAGCTCGCCGTCCTCGATTACATAGCCCTCAAGTATGCCGTAGCGCCCGTACTCCCGCCTATCGTCGATGTTCCACTCGGTGTACGACGCCACGTAGATGCCACGCCGTGTATCCCTTATGATCTCCTCGGGGTCCCAATCGCCCGGCGCTAAGTAGGTATTGCTCATGCGCGGGATGGGCTCCTTATCGAACTCACTGGCCCTAGCGGCCGCGTTGCTGAGGCGGCCCACATACGCGGCGTACTCCCTGTTGGAGAGGAACTCTGAGGCGACGCCCCTATCTATTAAGCGCCGCGGCCTCGCGGGGACGCCCTCCTCGTCGACTAGGTAGAAGCCGTAGGCCTCTATGGTGGGGTCATCGATTATCGTCACGTGCTCCGACGCAATCCGCTTGCCTAGATCCTCCAGCGACATGTAAGACTCGCCGGCCTCAGCGCCCTCTCTGCCCATGATGCGGTCTAGCTCGAAGGGGTGGCCGACGCTCTCGTGGACGAATATGCCGGCGAGCTCGGGCGAAAAAACCACGTCGTATAGGCCGGGCTTCACGGGCCTGGCCCTCTCAGCTAAGGGAAACGACCTTCGCCGCCTCCTCTGCTACGACCTTCGGCGCCTCTTCGAGGGCCTCGGCCTCGCCCAAGCCGCCCACGTCGACGTTGCGTTGCAGACTCGCGTTTGGGCCGCGGGCTATCAGCGCGGCGAATAGGGAAGCCCTAGGCATAGAGCTCTCAACGAGCGCCCCATCGCTGTTAACTACCACCTTCTCGGTGACCCAGATAGAGGCCGAGAAGGACCTCACGGCGACGCCCCTCTCCTGGGCTACCCTGTCTAGGCCCAAGAGGAATTGGGGCAAATCCTCCAGCGGCTTCTTGACGGGGACCTCGTACTTAAGCCTAGCCATCTTCTCCTCGCCGAATTGGATAGGCCTCCGCCTATATTTGGCTGAGGCCGAGGCGGCCTTATAGGCCGAGTCCACAGCGGCCTTTACGTCCTCCCATGAGGCGCCCTTGGCTATCGCGAAGCCCAGCCCCCCGGCCACGACCCTCACAGAGATCCCCCCGGTGGACCACTCGCCGACCCTCAACACGGCCCCGTTCCTCACAACGGCGAAGCGGCCCTTGTCGACTTGCCACCTGGCCTCGGCGTACTTGGCGCCCAGCGTCAAAGCGTAGTCGACGGCCCGGGAAAGCAGATCCTCCATGTAAAAACTCTTGGCGTTTAAATTATGCGCGTTTACGCCACGTCCTAGTATCGGGGTCGAATTTAAAGCCCATCTTCTTCAGCTTAGAGATCGTATCCCTAAACTCGTCCTCGGGGAGCCTACGGCCCTTCCCGACCTTCACCACGATCTCGTCGTCCTCCCTGTGGTAATCCACAGGCAACTTAGAGAGCTCGGCCTCGACGTCCAGCTTACGGCCCCGGCGCGGGGCCTCCTCCCCTTCCTCTCCCATTCGCGTGTAGGGGGTCTCCCTTATAAATCTTTCAAAACAAGGCCGCGTGGCGGACGATTTTGCCCTCGGCGATTTTTTCCGCCCAGTCGGGCAGGGCCATGTTGTCGAGCACGTACTCCACGAGCTCCTCTATCCTTTCGCAGTCAGAGCCCCCCTGCTTCTCGCAGATCTTCACTAGGTATTTCGAGCGCGCCTCGAAGAGGTCTATAGTCATCCTAATCCGCTTGCAGTCGTGGTCGTAGGTCCAGCCGCGCTCTAGATCTCTGAGGTGTAGGATCAAGTGGGCCGCGGCCTTGGCCAAATCCATGGGGCCACCGGCGACGTATATGCCCTCGTTTCGGGCGTAGCAACTCCGCGGCCCTGAGTAAATCGACTGCTCGCTCACATAATATCGAGTCGGCTTTAATTTATAGGCATTGGGCGATGTGTGATAGTCGGCACGTGCGGATTCCCCCGAGCTAGGAAGGAGGTCTACAGGAGGCTGGACGGCGTGGAGCTACAAGAGACGTTCTACAACCTCCCCAGCGAGGGGAGGATGGCCGCGCTTAGGGCGGAGGCGCCCGAGGGCTTCGTCTTCACCGTGAAGGTCTTCCAAGGCCTCACGCATCCCAAGGGGAGCCCCACATATAGGCGCACGAGGGGGTTTACGCCCAGCGAGAAGAACGGCTTTTTGAGGCCGACTAGGGAAAACCTAGAGCTCTGGGACTCCTTCGAGCGGCTGACCGCCCCCCTCAAGCCCGCCGTATACGTCTTCCAAACCCCGCCCAATATGCCCGCCGAGCTCGTGGGAGAGGCCTTAGAATTCCTCAGAACCATAAGGGGCGATGCACGGCTCGCCTGGGAGCCTAGGGGGCCGGCCGCCGAAGCGCCCGGGCTGGCGGAGAAGCTCGCCGAGCTGGGCGTGGCGTTGGCGGTAGACCCCTTTAGGAGGCCGCCGAGGCCTAGCCCCTTCTATTACTTCAGGCTCCACGGAATAGGGGGAGGCGAGGTCAACTACCGCTATAAATACAGCGACGAGGACTTGCGAAGGCTCCTGGATATCGCGAGGGGCAGAGAGCCCGCCTACGTCTTCTTCAACAACGTCTACATGTTCGACGACGCCGTGAGGTTTAGGGAGCTGGCAAAAGGCTTAAGTACGAGCGGGCGGGTCTAGGCGGGATGAGAGCCTCCGTGGCCGAGCCGTGACGAGTTCACGTACCGGCTGAGCGAGGATGCGCAGGGGAGAGATAATTAGGAATAAGAAGGGCCGCTTCCTCCTCACGCCGGATTCGCCCGGCCGATATAGGCGCGTGTACGTCGACGTGTTCTCAATAGCGGCGGCCCTCGGCGACCCGGAGGAGCTGTTCAGAGGGCTCGCCGAGTCGGGCCTAGGCGCGGTCCTCGTGATAGATGCGTGGCATGAGGGCCATCTGCCGCTGGCGAGGCGCTACGTAGAGCTGGCTGAGCGCTACATACTCCCCTACCGCCTATCCGAGCACAAGCCGGCCGAGATATACGCGGCCGAGCTCTGCGAGGCGGAGTGCGGAGAGGGCTGCGCCGTGGCCACTAGGGACTACGACGCCGTCAAAGCCGCCGAGAAGTGCGCCGTGTTGATATTCCGGCGGGGGAGGTTCTACCGCGCGGAGAGCCTTCGCTAATAGCGCAGGCGGGCCGGGTGGGATTCGAACCCACGACCTACGGGTTAAAAGCCTCGGCGGAACGCCGGGTTCTACGCTCCACCGCCGCTCTACCTGGCTGAGCTACCGGCCCTCGCGATCTCTATCCTTCGCCTTTAATATTTTTTCGCCTAGTTAAGCTTTTTTAGAAGGAGGCCCTATTCGGCGTGGAGCTCCCCGAGGTGAGCGAGGCGGAGATCGACGGCGCCTCCTTCTCGGTGTCGGGGCCGGCGGAGTACACAGTCTCGTTCGGCGCCCCCTGCAAAATAGCCGCGAACGTGAGGCTCGACGCGTTGATGTTTAGATGGCCGCGCGTGTTCGCCAAGGCGCTCGTGGCCGTGTATAAATGCGGCGAATTTTGGCCGCACTTCGACGTGAGGACGCGCGCGTTCTATATAGGTAGAAGCATCTATGTCTTAGTCGACTCGGCCTCTCGCCACAACGAGAGCGACTCAGAGCTGGTGCCCCTAGAGAGGGGGCCTATGTGGAGCTATTTGGCCAAGATCGGCTCGGCCGCCCTCTGCAAGACGCTTAGGGAGGTCTTAAATATAGAGGGCTCTTGTAGGGCCTACGAGAAGCTTCAAGCCTAGCGCTCCACGTCTACGTAAACCTAGCTATTCCCTCAACGGCCCTATCCATAGGCCTTATATATTAGTTTTATTAGGTTTCCGTGTACCAAGAAACAAATATACTTTTAAATAAGGCTAGAGAGATCGCGAGAGGGCTCGCCGCCGAGCTCGCGTACTTAACGCTCGTGGGGACCCTCGTCGTCCCCCCTCGCTCCCTCCTCAGACTCCCCCTAGTTAAGGCGCTGCCGCCGGAGGTCTTCTCGGCCATAGCCTTCGCGTCGTCGGGCGACGATTTAACCCTCAAGTTGAACTCCTCCCTGGGCATGAGGCTTGGAGGTGTGCCCGCGTGCAAGAGGCTCGACGCCGAGCTAGCGGCCCTCTGCAGAGCCTTGGCGGAGCGCGGAGGCGAGCCTATATACGAGGCCCTTGACGTCTTGCCGTCCCTCGGCGCGACTCTGTCAAGCATCGACGTGCCCGAGGGGGACCTCCTCATGTCCGCGTATAGGGCGCTTGCCGGCGCCGCGTCCGAGCACGAATATGCCCGGCTTTTTAAGGCCTACGACGAATGGGGGCTATACGCGGTCGTTGGGCTCAACGCTCGACGTAGCGGGCAGAGGCCCTAATCCTCCTCACGGCCGCTTCCACCTCGTCCGCCCTAGCTCCGGCGACCTCCCTATACCCCTCCCAGAACGCGGCTTTATACCTCTCGGCCGCGGCCCCGTAGGTGTCTAAAATTCTGAGCAAGACGTTTACGTCTCTGCCGAACTCCAGCGCGGCCCTCCTGCCTCCTCCCTCAACCACTTGGCCCAGCCCAAAGTCTATGAAGTAGGGCTCTCCGCCCCGATAAATTACATTGGTCAGAGCCAAATCGCCGTGGACTACGCCGGCCTTGTGCAGTAGGGCTACGCGACGCCCTACGTCGTTGAGCACATCTACGCGGCCGGACTCCAGCAGAGCCTTCGCCGTAGGCCCCTCTATGAACTCCATGGCTATTAAGCACTCCTCCAAGTCGAAGAAGTAGACGGCCGGAGTCGAGACCCCGGCCTCCCTGGCCTTAGACATAAGCCTCACCTCGTTGACGGTACGGCGCCTCCTAATGGCTGCGTCCAGCTGCGGGTCCCTATAGGGCTTCGGCCTCCTAATTTTGAGCACGGCGCGTAGGCCGAACCAATCGGCCTCGTAGAGCTCGGCCTCCGCGCCCTTAGCTATCAACCGCATGGCCCCTCCCCGGCGTCAGGAAATATATATCCTCTCGGGCTAGTCCGTGGAGGCGGAGCTCTGGCGTATCTATAGGCCCGACGCCGCGGCCGTCTGGGAGGACGAAGTCGTAAGGGAAAGGCTCAGCTGGTACTACCGCGTAATGCGCGACGAGGCCCCCGCAAAGTACCACATAGCCGCCAGGGTAGAGGCGCCCGGGGATTACAGAGAGGCCAACGACGAGGAGCTCTGGAGGATACACGACGAGCTGGCCAAGGCCTTCGACGAGGAGTGGGCTAGGCAGAGGGAGAGGCCCGACGTAGGCCTCGCCTCTAGGCCTCTCCCGCAGGCGTCGTTGCTAGACGTAAAGGTCGAGCTCGCGTATCGGCAACTCAAGGGTTGCGAGCTCTGCGAGAGGAGGTGCAGAGCCGACAGGACTAAGGGCAGGGGCGCTTGTCTGCTGGGCGCCAAGCCGAGGGTCGCCAGCTTCTTCCACCACTTGGGCGAAGAGGCGCCGCTGGTCCCCTCGGGCACCATCTTCTTCGCCGGCTGCAACTTCCGCTGCGCCTATTGCCAGAACTGGGACATCTCCCAATACCCCGAGAGCGGCGTCGAGGCGGGGCCTAGGGAGCTCGCCCTAATCCAGATCAAGCTGAGGCGCGAGGGGGCCCGCAACGTCAACTGGGTCGGCGGCGAGCCGACGCCCAATATACCCTGGATACTAGACTCAATGAGGGAGCTGGCCAAGAGGGGGGTCAACGTCCCCCAGCTCTGGAACAGCAATATGTACCTCACCCAGAGGGGACTCTCCCTGATATTACATGCCATAGATATCTGGCTCCCTGACTTCAAGTACGGCTCAGACGAACACGCCTTGCGCTACTCGGTCGCGCCTAGGTATTGGGAAGTGGTCACGCGGAACTTCTCCGCGATATGCGGGAGGGGCGAGGACATAATTATCCGCCACCTGGTCTTGCCCGGCCACGTCGACTGCTGCACTAGGCCCGTGCTCGAGTGGATAGCCAAGAATTGCCCAAGGGCCCTCGTCAACGTCATGGACCAATACCACCCCGACTACTTAGTCCCCCGCCTGGCCAAATACCGCGAGATAAATAGGCGTGTGTCGGAGGAGGAGATGAGGCGGGCCTATAGAATAGCCGACGAGCTGGGCCTCGCCTGGCGCCAGGTCAGCTAATTAATTCTCCACTTAAAAATTTCTGAAATCCCAACCAAAAAGCTTATATATAACTTATTCTCTCGCTTAATATGGCCTCCAACGTATTCCTCAGGAAGTCCTCCGGCTTAGTCAAAGAGGCCGGCCTCTGGGACGCCGTCTCGATAAACGTCGCCAATATGTCCGCCGGAGTCGCCCTGGGCGCTATCGGCTTTACGCTGTCGGCCCTTCCGAGCGTAGCCGGCGTGAACCTCGTCTACGCGTCGCTGATAGCGTTTCTGCTGGCGGTCCCCCAGATAATAGTCTACACGATCCTCTCGTCCCTCATGCCGCGCACAGGCGGCGACTACGTCTGGCTCTCTAGGGCGCTCGGGCCTCGGCTGGCTTGGCTGGTCAACGGCTTGGTAATGGCCTTCATAATAGAGTCCTTGGCCTACTACGCCTTGGTGGCCATAGCCGGCGTCTACCAGCTCCAGTCCGTCTTGCCTCTGCTGGGCGTCAACGCCTCGTTCGGCCCCTTGGCGATCGCCGCTATAGCCGTGGCGTTCTTCGCGGTGCCTATCGCGGCCAATATCTTGGGCACTAAGCACGGCCTAAGGCTCATGACCACCTTGACCACTCTGTCCATCGCGGGCCTCGCGCTGGCCCTAGCCCTAATGTTGGCCACGCCCAGGCCCGCCGCCGAGACGGCCGCCGCCTCGCTCTTGCCCAGCGGCTACTCCTACGGCTCCGTGGCCGGGAGCTATAGGGGCCCCGGCTTCCTCTTAGCCAACACCTTGATGGTCTTGCCCTTCTTCGCGTTATTCGTCTACCCGTGGCTCAACGCGGGGCCCGCCATAGGCTCAGAGATTAGGGGGAAGAGCGCCGTTAAGCTCAACGTGCTCGTCGCGGCCCTGCTCACCATGACCCTCGTGACTCTAGGCTTCGCCGCCATGTACCGCGCCTTCGGCTTCGCCTTCACCACAGCCGCCCTGGCGAACCCCGACGTGAACAGCAACGTCAACTTCTGGACCCTCGCTATGGCCCTCGCCGGCGACCCAGCCCTGAGGTGGATAATCGGCATAACCTCGGTGGCTTGGTACCTCGCCGTATTGGCCTACGGAGCAATTGTGATCGTGCGCTACTGGTTCGCCCTAGCCTTCGATAGGGTTTGGCCGAGCGCCTTCGCCTACATTAGCCCTAGGTTTAAGACGCCCATATACGCCCACGCCTTCGACTTCGCCGTAACCGCCGCGCTAATAGCGGCGGCCAGCCTCTTGTACAACACCTTCACCGCGCTCTACGGAGCGCTGGTCGGGCCCCTAGCCTACTACGCGCTCGTAGGCATAGCGGCCGTCGCAATAGCCGCTAGGAGGAACGGGCTGGGGCGCGGCGCCAAGGCCCTCCTCGCAATAGCCGGCGTTCTCCAAGCCGCCGTCTTCGCGTACCTAGAGTACTTATACGTGGCGTATCCTCAGATCTGGGGAGGCAACTGGCTCGCATACGGAGTAGAGATCGGGGCGTTCGCCCTAGGCGTGGCGGCATACGCGGTGGCCAGAGCCGTCAATCTGCGTAAGGGCATAGATATCTCGCTGGCATACGTAGAAATACCGCCCGACTAAGACCTGAGAGTGGACCGGCCGGGATTCGAACCCGGGATCTCCCGCGCGCAAGGCCTCAGCGGGGCTTTTTCTCGGCCCGCCCCTGGGCGTCCTTCCGCTAGACTACCGGCCCGCCTCTTACGCCGAGGCCGCTTTTAAGCTTTTCGGCCGTGGATAA
>JZWT01000140.1 GCA_000960885.1 Thermoproteus sp. AZ2
TTACCCCCGGGCTCAAGCCTCGCCGAAATGCACCGCCCCCCTGCCTCTAGGTTAAGGGTTATGGTCTCGTTGAGCCCGTTGACCACGTAGAGCGCAGAGCCGGAGGCCGAAACGGCGGTCGGCTCGACCCTCGCTATGGTCGAATTAACCGCGTCGAGGATGGCGTCTACATATATTATGGGCTGTTGGCTGAACCAGCCCGGGCCGTAGTTGGGCGGCCCCGTCTGCCACGTCCAATCGCTCCCCTCAGCTATGTATAGGTAGTTCCAGAGCGTATCGAGGAGGCCCGTCGAGTTGGGGGCGTCGGCTGGGTTGAGGGGCACGACGGGCGAGGGGCTCTTATCTAGGGCTATGGTGAGGCCCACCAAGTACTCCCTGGCAAGCCCGACGGCCCTCCATATGGCCGTCTTGCCGGGGTATCCGTTGTTCCAATTGTTTAAGTTGCCGGCCCAGGAGTTCTCCGGGAGGTTCGTGACGGCGTATTTGGCGTGGGCGGCTATGGCTTGTGAAACCGTCTGGGTAATTAGCCAGCTCCCCGAGTACTCGGCCAACGCTTGATATATCGCGTATAGGTCCTTGGGCCCGGTCATGGCGTTGAATATAAGCGGGTTTTCGCCGTCTAGCGCGACGACCACCACCGCGCCCGGATGCGCCATGTAGACCTTGGCCAAGTATTGTATCAACAATTGTTGGACTAGCTTGGGGTCGCTTAACGTGAATAGGTAGAAGGAGAATAGGTTGGAGAGGGTGGTGTCTCTGAACAAGACGTAGATGTAGTTGCCCTCCGCGTCTTGTACTACGTAGGGGACGTAGGGGTCTTGGGTCCCGTTTATATATGTGGCGTAGGGCAAGAAGGGCGCGGCGTCTAGCACGGTACAATTTATGCCGGCCTCCTCGTATAGGTGCACTAGGCCCATGTTGAAGGCCATCTCAGGGGTCCAGGCACAGGCGGCGCCGACGCCGAACACAGCCTTAGTCATCTCCTCGCCCATTATCAGCTGGGCCAACAAGTCCGAGCCCCAGCCCTCGTCGTATTCTATGGCTTGGAGCGGGTGGTAGAAGGGCACTGTGAGGACCTCCACCCTACCCTCCTCGACCAGCTGTTTGTATAGGGCCAAGGTCTTGTTCACGGCCTCTATATCGTACGTGATATTGCCGGGGTAGTAGCCGAGGTAGTGGAAGCCGCTGGGGCCCTCCGCCAACAAGGCCTCCCACTGGTATAGGAGGACCGGCGTGAAGTCTATGGACGCGTTCACATCGAATTGGCTCAACAATAGGGCCTGTAGCTCGTAGGCGCCGACGTATGTGCCGTTCCACTTAAAGTCCTCGCCGGTGTGCAGCGGCACCCACGGCATGGCCCAAGACCCGTTCGGCTCGATGTAGAGCGGCTGGTGCATATTCCAGACTATGACCAAGCTCACGGGGGGCTTCCCCGTCGTGTTCAACACGTAGAACTGGGGCAGGCTGGCGTTGAACACGGGGGCGGAGCCCGCGTATATCGTGAAGATCGGCGTGTAGATGCCCTGAGGGAGCTCCACAGTGAAGGTGAAGTTCACCGCGTTGTGCCCCGGCGCAATGGAGATAAGCTTTTCTAGGACCATCGTGCCGATCTTCAACACGGCCGTCGCGTTGGCGTAGGAGGTGTGGGATTCTACGCCTATGGATACGTTCGCCGCCTCGCCGTCCGTGTAGACGTATTTGTCGTAGGGGTAGGCCGTCGAGAGCGATATGGCGTAGCACGTCGCCTGCGCCGCGAAGTTCCCGCCGGAGGGCGCATGGATCCACTCGTTCAACGTTGCGTCGTAGTAAACCCACTGGACCCATTGGCCTGGCGCAAAGGGGCCTATTAAGGGCTGAGTAGTTGCCCCACAACGGGTTATATGTCATGGCCACGTCGGCGACGTTGGACCACGGGAGGCCCGTCTGCGGGCCCGACGTTAAGCCGTAGTGAAGCACTAGGACGTCCGGCGCCCTGCCCACTGCGGTTATGAGCAGGGTGCAGTTGGGCAGAACTCTGACCGAGGTGGCGCCCACGTTGGGCGGGTTGACCTCTACGTTCCAATTCCAGAAGGGGGTCCCCTCGTAGTTTATCCAGACGCCGCTGGTTTGGTCGTAGAATACGAAGGCGACCCAAGTCCCGTTCTTAAACGGCCCTATGGTGGCCGTATAATTCTCGCCGTTCCACTCCATCGGCGTATCGGTCGTGTTGCTCCAGGGGCCCTGGGGGTAGGGCTCGATGCCCCAATGGAGGAGGACCTTGTGGTTGGGCGGAATCCCCGATATATATACTGCTATATATCCACTAGAGGAGACCGAGAACGTCACTACGTATTGGGCCCAAGCCAGCGATGCCGCCAATAATAAGGCCAGCGCTAGGGCTCGCATCATAGCGCATAGGCTCTAGAAATAAAATATACATTGCGTCGGTGTACTCGGTGTAAATAACTCAACCTACCGGGCGCTCCGCGGCAATGGTTATATACTAGTTACTAGATATCTCCTATGAAAGGTATAAGCCGGACGGCGGCGATAGCAATCGCGGTCGTCGTCGTGATAATCATCGCCGCCATTGCCGCCTACTACGCCACGAGGCCCACAGCCCCGACCGCCACGACCACGACCTCTGCGACGACTACAACGGTCACGACAACCTCCGTCACTACGACCACCACGACCTCGGTCACCACGGCTACTACGACCTCTGTAGTTACCACAACCGTTACGACCACCTCGGCCCCCTCGACTACGCCTCCGTTTAGCCTAAGCTCCTTATTGAACCCCAACTTCGTCTGCAACCAGCTCCTGAAGGGGCAGACGGTCACCATAACTGTGTGGGACACCTACGGACCCACCGAGGACCAGGCGTTCAACGCAACTCTGGCCTCCTTCTCCCAGCTATATCCGTGTATTAAGGTCCAGGTCACGAGGGGGGTCTCCATAGCGACTTCTAACTTCATCTCGGCCGCCAAGGCCGGCCAAGCGCCCAACGTATATAGGGACACCAGCGACGATGCCGGCAAGCTCTTCGCGAGCGGCTTACTCCTCAACATAAGTCAATATATTAATCCGGCCGATATAGAGGCCGCCTACATTCCGGTGGCCGTCAGCAACTTCATGTTGGGCAACTCCATCTACGGCTTACCCGACAACGTGAACTACATATTCATGTACTATAATGAGAAATACCTGAACAACACGCTGACACAGAGTTTGTTCGGCGTCAACGTGGACCAGCTCAACACAAACCAGCTCTTGAAGGTCTGCCAATACATCAATAGCACATATGGCGTCTGGTGTATAGCCTACGGCGCAGGCCAGGAGTGGGGCTATAGGTTTGCCGCTTGGTTCGCCGGCTTCGGCGGGCAGATATTTGACAACAA
>JZWT01000141.1 GCA_000960885.1 Thermoproteus sp. AZ2
CCCTTCAGCGTAGAGCTGGCAAACAAGGGCAACGCGACCGAGGTCTTGGTCGTGAACGGGACCGCCTATGAGCTGCGCCCCTCCCAGAGGCTCTTGTTGAACTTCACGACGCCGGCCGCCCCGCACAAGGGCGTAGCCCTGCTAATAAACGGCACAAAATACGCGTGGAATTTAAACGTGAGCGTAATAGCGCTGAATCTCTTGCTCAAGATAGGGGGCTATACATTTAGCCCCTCCATGGGCGGGGAGGTCATAAGCGTAACGCAGGCGGCCGTGCCCTACCAGTGGATTATAACGGACAACGCGACGTATAGGACGGTCTACTTAGGGGTCGGGGGCCAGTATTACGCTCTGCCGCCTGGAGGGGAGGTCCTCATAAACGGCACGTTGAACGCCGCCCTAAACCAGTGGAACACGGTCTCCGTAACGATAAACGGGACGACGTACTCCATGCAGATATACGTCGAGCTTACGCCGCCCACGATATATGTACAAAGCATAAGCGAGATCTCGTTCAGCGACAGCAGGGAGTTCACGCAGTCCGTCAGCTGCGCCACTAAAACCATAGGCGCGGTCTCCACCTCCGTCACCTACTACGGCATGGAGGGCGTCGTGAGCTACTCGGGCAACACCATAACCTTCAGCGGAAGCTTTGAGGTCTACGTCGCGGCCCTCGGCAAGACCTACGACGTAAGTTTCAGCGGAAGCTCCACCAACGGCGTGGGGCAAGTCACCGCCACTATAGGATCATATACGGCCGTTGTGGACTTCAACAACGGCGCAATTACATACGCAGAGGTCGGGGGGACCCAAATACCCCCGTCCTGCGCCTCCATAATCCCCATCCCGCCCTTCATGTACGAGGAGCCGCCGACGGGGGCCCTAGACGCCGTGTCCCTGGGGTCCCAGCTGGCCAACCTATTCGCCATAACGCCCTCGGACTACGTAGTTAACGCCTACTACAACGGCCAAAGCGTGGTGTTGGTGGACGGGGCCGGGCACACAATGTACTTCAACTTCGCAGGAGGCCTCAGCATATCGGGCCCCCTAAGCGCCACAATATCGGCGCAATATCATAATTAACGACGCGAAAAGTTTAAATATAGTGACGGTCGTGAGGTTATGCACAACTCCAAAACAGTACTATTCCTAGTGCTGGCAATAGGCCTACTAATATCGGCAACGGCCTTCGCGCACCCCATAACCTACAACATAACCCTACAGATCAACACCGAATGCCCCTTATGCCAGCTCCAAGGGGCCTCTATATTCCAATACACGCCTCAGCCCTATACGTGGGCAGCCGGCAGGCAGTTCACGTTAGTGATGCGCAACATGACGGCGATCTCGCCTAACGAAGTCGTAAATATAGTCGAAAACGTGACGGCTAACTCCAGCGGGATGGTCACCTTCCACATATCCGTGAGCCCGACCGTCGCAAATGCCTTCGGTAAGTGGTATGTAGCCCTATTGGTGAACCTATACGGCTATAACTTCTTAATATTCGAGAGCAACTATACGGGCACCTTCGCCGACGTGATAGCCAACCTCACCGGCCACTACTACACAGTCCTGCCGAATGGCACCGTCGTTGTTAAGAACTACGTCCTTCAATTCTTGCCGGAGGGCGCCGCCGCGACCTTGCCAAATGGTACTCTCCTTGTGTTACAGAGTAGTGTTAGTGCAACCTATCCGAACGGCACCGTTACTACCTTGCCAAGCAACTCAATCATTCAGCTGAATAAAACAACCACTGTGACTCTGCTTAATAGCGAAATCTTTACAACTTTCCCGAACAAAACCATTGTCGTAGCTCCCTCCTTGTGGTCTCCCTGGTCTCCCTTGTACGGATTAAACGTTGTAACCTTGCCAAATGGTACTTATGTAGAATATAATGGTATCGTTTACCAGCTGAAGGGCGCTGTTAATGCAACCTTGCAGAGCAGCACCGTTGTGAAGTCTTATGGTATATCTTATATACCACCGATCGGCTTTTATGAGACCTCTTATGAGTGGTGGGGTCTATGGGGTCTATTTACTTATGTAAACGGCTCTGAGCAGTTCGCCAACTTCAGTAGCTTAGCTATACGCCAGTTCTATTTGGGCGTAACTACGCCCAGGTCCTATAACCTAATCCTGACTCAGACGCTCTATATCAACGGCACGCCTGTGATCACCACGACCTATAAGCCGGCTGGTAGCTGGGCCAACGGGACATACTTCGGCCCAATAACCTACTTAGGCGCATACGTCACATCGCTTGGCGGTGCAGGCCAAACCGTCTCGAGCTTCTTGTCGCCGTCCAGCGTCCAGTACAAATTCGCCGTTATCCTATCAATATATAACCCTAACACCGGCTCCTATATAAACCTGACCCTTATAAGTAGCACAAATACTATCTATACATATAGAATAGTGTGGCAAGGGCCCTACTCCTACACCTACTCAAACTTAGTATCGACGGCAAACTTCACGAGCGGCCATTACTTGCCCTACCACAATTACTTCCCCTCCCTCACCTATATATACACGGCAAACTTCACGCGCGGCTATTACACAACGCCCACCCCGACAATTGCGTCGTGCCAGCAGCTGGTCATCTGGGCGCTCCCGCTGAGCCAGCTCACCGTCACCGGCCTCTTTGACCTAAAGGGCAACCCGATACTCTCGCCCGAGTACTTCACCTTCAAGGTCCAGGAGAACCTAGGCGGATATCCCTTAACGATATCCCAAGCCCAAGGCGGCTGGAGTACCGACATTACAGATGTTAGGTTCGGCCTCCTCCACACGCTCTGCGGCGGCGCTATTTCGTCGTTCTCGGACTTAGCCACGTGCTTCAACTCTTTAACTAGGTCTAAGTTCATAAACGCCGTATTCAGCATATATGAGCACCCGGTCTTGTCTTGGATAAGCGGCACGATAAGCATGACCGATTATACAGTTACGTTAAGCGCTGCTAACTTAAGCCCCAGGCTGGTCGTGGAGTACTCATACCAAGCGACGCCGTTCTCCGGCTACCAGCAGCCCACAAGCGGCTATATAGACGCGGTCGTTCTACAAGCCCCGCTAAACGCCACCTCGCCGGTGAACTTTGCAGCGAACTTGACTGTGTCCATACTTCCCATCCAAATACCGCTCTGGTGGTGGAACAATCCACACTGCCCAACGGCATGCCGTTTAACAACCTCGCGCTGGCCCAGGGCCTATCCTTCATATTCAGCGGCACCACCGCCTACTTGAACGAGACCGGCCAATACGCAGTAGTGGCTGGGCCGTGGGGCAGCTCCGCGACTGGCGCTAA
>JZWT01000142.1 GCA_000960885.1 Thermoproteus sp. AZ2
GCTATAGGAGGAGCCTTAAGGCCTCGGCGAGGGCCTTGAGGCTCTTCGCCGTAGTGGCGGCGGCGACTGCGAGCGTCTTGAGGTGGTCGTCGTAGTCGACAGCCACGAAGTGTTGCCCGTTATATATCTCCAGTGCCTTGTGCACTAGGCCGCGGCGGTACATGAGCCAGTAGGCCCTGTGGGCCAGCCTCAGCCTAGCCCTCAGCGCCTTGGTTGCGCCCTCGTATAGCTGGGGCTCGCCCTTGCGTAGGGCCTCGTTTAGGGCCTCGCCGCTCCGCATGGCCAAGACTATGCCGCCGCCCGATAGAGGCTTCGTCAGCCCCGCGGCGTCGCCGACCAGCGCGTAGCCCGGCCCGACTACTCTGCCGTGTGGGGGGCCCGCCAATACGCCTCCGCCGAAGGGCCTCCCCACGGGCTCGGCCCTCAGCGCCTTTAGGAGCTTGGCCAATTTCTGGGGCACTGCGCCTGAGTCGGCCAGGCCTATTCTATACACGTCGCCGTCTATGTGGACAACCCACGCGAAGTATTCGTCGGAGATCCTCTTGTCGTATATTACCAGCATCTCGTCCACGGGCCTCCCGGGGATCCGCGCGTCCACCTGTAGCCCTGGGAGCCTCACGACGCGCTCCAGCCTCCCCGAGAACCTCCTGGCGGACCCCTCGGCTATGACCACTAGGTCGTACGGCCCGTAGACGCCGCGCCTAGTCCTCACGTATCCGCCCCTGACCTCGACCGCCTGCTCGCCGAGCTTGAGCCCCTCTACGCCCTCGGCCAACTTCTGCTCTAGGCCGGGCCGGTCTATTAAGTAGACGGGTTCCTCAGCGTGAAGTACACGGCGCGGCCGCTTAGGCTGGCCGCCGTCAATAGCCTATACCTCCTCACCACTAGGCCGTTGGGGATCCCCACGGCCCCAGCGCCTGTGGAGCTCACCAGGCTCGTGCAGTGCCTGGGCAGCCCCACCTCCTCGTGCTCCTCGAACACGTCGGCGTCTAGCCCTCTGGCCGCGGTTAAGCCCGCCGGCCCAGCCCCTATCACGGCGACCCGCACGTATATTTAATCGTTAAAATAGGTATATGTGGAGTTCGTAAAGCAGATTAGAGACCCTGTGCACGGCTGGATTAGGCTGACTAAGGAGGAGAGCGAATTCGTAGACAACAGCTTAGTCGTCCAGAGGCTGCGCTACGTCAGACAGCTGGGCATGGCCTATTTAGTCTACCCCACAGCGGCCTACTCCCGCTTCGACCACTCGCTCGGCGTCATGCACTTGGCGTATCTAATAGGGCGGGAGCTGTTGAGCAAGAGGGGGGTAAGCGCCGAGGAGGCGGAGAAGTTGCTCAAGCACCTCAGAATGGCGGCGCTCCTCCACGACGTGGGCCACTTCCCCTTCTCGCACACGTTTGAGGCGGTCGTGAGGGACTTGGTGGCCGCGGCGGTCAAGGATTGGAGGTGCGTGGACGTGGACGTGTCCATGTTCGATAGGGCTAGGCCCCACGAGGTCACGACCCAGCTCATATTAGAGCGCATATCCCCCCAGCTGAGGGAGCACGGATACGACCCCCAGCTCGTGAAGGCGCTTTTGACGAAGAAATACCAAGAGGAGCTCCCCGAGGAGGTGAGGGTCCTCTCCTCCATAATATCGGGCACGCTGGACGCGGATAGGCTCGACTACATAATGCGGGATATACACTTCACTGGGGCCGCCGTGGGCACGGCTATAGGATACGCCGATATAGAGCGCATAATAAACAGCATGAGCTACGTGGGGGATTTAGGCATAATCTTCGACGAGAAGGCGAGGGTCCACCTAGAGGGCTATATAATTACTAGGTATCAGCTATACCGCCACGTCTATCTCCACCACAAGACCGTCCTCTTCACCGAGATAGCCCGCAAGATCTTGTGGCAGGCCGTGCTCGAGTGCAGGAGCTCGCCTAGGGGCGAGGTGTGCGAATACCTCTGCGACTTGGCCAAATTCGCCGCCGGCGATGTGTCCGAGGAGGTCCTCTGGAAGGCCACAGACGACTACTTCACGTCGGTCTTCACCAAGCTGGCGCCCTTTAGGGACTTAATGGCCAGGAGGCGGCTGGGCTACATATCGCTTTGGAAGCGCGATAAGGACTACCTAGAGGTCTTCGGCGA
Source organism: Thermoproteus sp. AZ2 (assembly GCA_000960885.1). Taxonomy (GTDB): domain Archaea; phylum Thermoproteota; class Thermoprotei; order Thermoproteales; family Thermoproteaceae; genus Thermoproteus. Next base: position 2,140 of record JZWT01000142.1, read on the forward strand.
AGAGGTCAAGTCCATAAACAAAATAATAGACGAGGTGTATTCGTCCTCAGAGGTCGAGGCCAAGCAGATACTGAAGCAGGTGCTGGTGGAGGAGCTGAAGCGGGTCTTGGGGAGGCTCCAGTGCGATTTAGACGAGGACGACATAGAGCTGGCGTACGCCTACTTCGACCCCAAGGCCGACGACGTCTATATCTCGACGAGGGAGGGGCCCATACAGCTCGAGCGGCTGTCGCCCTTGGTGCAGGCCGTGAAGGAGGCTTGGGAGCGCTCGCCCCACTTCTTCGTCTACGTCAAAGACGGCCTAGTTAAGAGGTGCGGCGAGAGGGCCCTGGCCTATTTAAGAAGGGCCTTGCCCGCGGTTCTGCCGTATGTCGCCAAGATATCACGCATTGACGGGGACTCCTAGGGCCCTCTCCACGTATTTGGCCACAGGCCTTAGGCCGACCTCGGCGTACCAACGGCCGCGCTCGCTGAGCTTAGCTAGGCCGTCCTCCACCACGACCTCCCTCCGCAGGAGATCGCGCCATATCCGCCAGTCGTATCTAACGCCGAGCCGCTCCACGGCGCGGCGCGCTATTTCGTCCAGCTCCTCGACCTTGGCGGGCCCTCTGGCGAGCCTGGAGATTATTAGCACCTTTATGTACAGCCCTATGGGCGTCACGGATACTATACCTCATCGCAATAAATAAGCGGCAGTTACGACATCGTCATGGGGGAGCACGCCAAAACTTTTGCCCCGCGCCGCCTGCCTGTGATATCTAGATGGCAAATAGAGGATCTCTTGAGCGGACGGCCTTCGGTCTCCTTCGATTTAGAGATATCGTCCACGCGAGTGTCCTACAGCGGCGGGAGGGCCTCCTTCGTCTTCGGGGAGGGCTACGAGATCTCGCTGGACGAGTTGCCAGAGGGCGCCGAGTGCGAGGTCTACGCCTATATAGATGGGAGGTGGGTCGAGCTATCGCTGGCGGCCGGCCGATTCTACAAGCTGTGCGTCTTTAGGAGGGGGTGGGCCCCCACGCTTATGATAGACGGCATAACTATGCACTCGGTGCTGGAGGACCCGCTGCAGCTGACGCGGAGGAAGGTCGCATACGCCGAGGGCGACGTCTTGGACTGCTGCACTGGCTTGGGGTATACGGCCATAGAGGCCTCTAAGAG
>JZWT01000143.1 GCA_000960885.1 Thermoproteus sp. AZ2
CGCCTCTTGTCTCCCATCGAGAATAATGGCCTATGCCTTTAAGCCTATCAAGGCTGTTGTCCAACGGCGAAGCTCCTCGGCAAAAGCTTGTTTTTCCGACAGAGACTCGGCCGCCCCGGCGCGTCACGAAAGAGCCTTTAGGGCCCTAGAGATGTGCTCGTCGCAGATCCGCCTAAATTTGCAGTAAAGGCACGGGAGGGGGGTTTCGCCCCTAAGCCTCCTCTGAGTCACTCGGCAGAGCTCTTTGACGTAATACTGGGGGAAGCAGTCGTCGCATACGAAGAAGTCGCCCCTAATATACGCTATATTCGCCGCGTTGACCTCGCGGCCGCAAATAGAGCAGCGAGGCATGAAATTTAATACCCTAATATAAATATGGGCTTTAAGCCGTATACGTTGGAGGAGGGCGTATTCCTCGTGAAACTGGCCCGAAGAGCCGTCGAGGAGTACTTAACCTCCGGGCGCGCCATCGAGCCGCCGGCGGATACCCCGAAGAGGCTTTTAACAGATAACTACGGCGTGTTCACCACCATTGAGAAGCTCTCGGGGGGTAGGCTTGAGCTAAGGGGGTGTATCGGTTATCCAGAGGGCTATAAAAACGTCGCCTATGCGACCATATACAGCGCACTGGCCGCTTGTTGCGAGGACCCTAGATTCCCCGCCATGACGGCCGACGAGCTAAACAGCGTTGTGTTCGAGGTATCTATACTCAGCCCGCTGGAGTTGCTCCCCCCTACGCCTAAGGACTATTTAAGGCTTGTGGAGGTGGGGAGACACGGCGTAGTGGTTAAGAGGGGCTTTTACTCCGGCCTACTGCTTCCGCAAGTCCCAGTAGAGGAGTGTTGGGATGCCGAGGAGTTTCTATCAAACGGGTGCTTAAAGGCGTGGCTACACGCAGATTGTTGGCTAGATGAGAGGACCAAGATATACGTCTTCGAGGCCCAGCTATTCAAGGAGCGCTCCCCGCGCGGGGAGATCTACGAGCGCGATTTAAAGGAGGAGTTATCCCGTTGTAGATCGGGCGGCCAATAGAAATACGAGAGCCTCCCCTCTATCCAATCCCTTAATACTCTCCGCGCGGCCTCATCTATGTTAACCCTTCCGCCGCGTAGAAGTCTGCCGTAGCGCCTCCCGACATATTCGAGGGCCTCCTCAGCGGAATTGCCAGAGTATCTATATATCTCTAATGCCTTCTCGTTGAACTTCAAGACTCTATTTATTAAGGCTACGGCGTAGGGCACAGCGTCGTCTACGGTGGCGGGATCCACGGCACCCCTTATAACAGCTAAGGCTAAGTCGTCGGATTTATCGGCGGGCAGAACGCCCGGCGTATCTATTGTTATGAGCCACGTCTTGGCGCGCACAATCTGCTCCCCCCTAGTCCAGCCCGGCTTAGGGCTTGTCGAGGCCACGTGCCTCCCCTTTAGGTAATTTATTACGGTGGACTTGCCCACGTTGGGATAGCCCACGACGGCGACCTTTACGGGTATGGCGGGCGCGTAGCGTTTAATGTACACCATAAGCTTTCTAGTCCCCTTTCTCATCTTTGCGCTGAAGAATACGGCGGGTATTCCCTGTTTCTCTAGCCAGCGCTTCCACGCGAGCCCGGCCTCCATTGGCACTAAGTCCGCTTTATTTATTGCGGCTATCACACGCTTCCCCAGCCTCTTCGCCAAGGCCTCTAGCTCCTCGCTCCTAGTGGCTAGGGGGTCGCGCGCGTCTAAGACCTCCAACACTAAATCGCTGTCCTCTACTACTCTTCTAACCCTTCTCCAGGCCTCAGCCACGCCACAACTATTCCTAAGTGGTTTAAATGGCCTTTCTCACATTCGCCGTAGGCGTCCCTATAAACGTAGAGCTTAGCTATAGGCGCTCCGCAAACCTTACACTTAAGCCCGGCCTCGCTCAACACCTCATATTTAGACAACTCATACTCCACAGAGTATGCGTATAGGAGCTTGGCGCCGGCCGCCGCAACTAAGTAATGCCTCCCCTCATCCCCGGCGATAATAAAGCGCTTGGCCTCAGCTATCTCGCTCGACGTAGCTTCGACTGGCTTGCCGGCCTCCTTGGTAATAGAGCTCATGACTTAAAAGCCCTCTATATTTTTAATCTGTGTCCTTTCGCCCGCCGCCGTCGAGGCTAGAGCTGATAAACCAGCGGAGGAGGCTACAGCTGTTCCTCAGGGTTAGGAAAACGCTGGAGGACGCCCGCAATAGCACGATCCAGAGGATAAGGGCGTTGATAGCAGAACTGGAGAGAGACCGCACAGAAATAGCTGAGAAATTCACCGAAGTCTCCGATCTCTTTAGGATGGCTACAGCCAAGGAGGGAATAGATCGAATAGACATGCTCGCAGAAATGGCGCCCAAGTCGGCCGAGATCTCGTTAGTCAACCGGGGCACGTACATGGGCCTTGAAGTTAAGGACTACGGCAAATATCCGGCCTATAGCCTCGTCTCAGAGGCCCCTGAATTAGACCTAGCCCTCATAAGGATGAGGGAGCTATTGCCTAAGCTAATAGCCTTCGCCGAGAAGGAGACCTTATTCTTCGCGTTGCTCAACAGAGTAAGGGAGTATCAACGCATGATAAACGCCATAGACTACGTCATAGTGCCCAGAATAAGGGAGACCATAAGCTATATCACTCTGGCCCTCGAGGAGCAGGAGCGGGAGGACTTCATACGCCGCAGGATAATAACGGCGATGGCTTAGTTATTTAAAAATACGGCCCATGTAGCGATTATGTCTACTAAGAGCTTAGAGATGCAAATAAAAGAATTGCTGGATAAGGAGCTAGAAAGAATCCTGGGCGAAGTAAAGAAAGACTTAGAGAAACAAATCAGCGAGATAAATAGCCAGATAGAGAGGCTAAGGCAATACTTAAAATCACCTCAGAGTTGAGGGGGCCATGAAGGCTAAGTACTTGTTGCCGATACTGCTGCTGGGCATAGTCGCATCGGCGCAGGCGACGGGCCAGCAATATATAGGCGCTGGATTAGCGATGGGCTTAGCAGGCCTTGGGGCCGGCATAGGCGTAGGCGTAGCCGGCGCGGCGGCTATATCGGCGTTAGTCGAGAGGCCTCAAGAACGCGTGTGGTACTTAATATTTGTAGCATTAGCTGAAGCTATAGCTATATACGGGCTATTGATATCGTTTATATTAGCTTCTAAATAAGCGTTAGTGGAGTGAAGTAATCTCTTCTTTTTTCTGCCGAGACGCCTTCGACAACCATAGCCGCCGCCCTAAT
>JZWT01000144.1 GCA_000960885.1 Thermoproteus sp. AZ2
CATAACCATAGAGGTGGTCAACGAGTCCCCCAACGCGATCGTGCTGAGGCCAGGCCTCCGCTTCCTGCACTTGATATTGATAAGGGCCGAGGGGGCATCGCGCTACTTGGGCAGATATCAAGGCCAGCGCGGCGTCACTCCGCCCAAAGGGTTAAGGGAGGAGTGCTAGGCAAACTTGGGCAAGCGCTTTGAAGTTGGACGACGTATATAGATATATATAGAACTATATAATTCATAATATATCGATAAAATATTTTGCTATTTATAAAATCTTATTATAAGCTCGATTAGAGTAATAAGGTTTATATAGATATATTGAATGAGTCTACATGAAGGTGCTAGACTATGCGAGGAAGGCCCCGGCCGTATCGCCCTCCTCGCCCTTAGCCGAAGCGGCTAATAGGATGTTGGTCGACGCCTCCGACATATGCCTCGTCGCCGATGGGGACTACGTGGTGGGCCTCCTCACGACGCGCGATCTCGTCGAGGCCGCCGCGCGCGGCGTCTCGCCTAAATTGGCCGTGGTCGAGGCGCTTAGGGGCCCGCCCTTACTGCTAGAGGGTTATGAGCCTTTGTGGAAGGCGGCCGAGGTTATGCTCGCTCTCGGCGTTGATGCGGCCGTTGTCACCGTCGGCGGTAGATGCGTCGGCGTCCTCCGCGCCGAGGATATAGCGGGGTTAGAGGGCCAGCTGTCTGAGGCCTCGGCGTTTGCCGAGGTCGTGGAGTCGTACGCGCCTCCGGCATAACTTTTATTTAGGCCTTTTCCTCCCTCCCCATGCGCCTAGACGCCGTAATCGCGTTGATAATAGCGGTGTTGCTGGCCGTAGCTTTCACTTGGATCTCCCTCCTATCGCATGATAAGGTGCTCTTAGGGCTTGCGTGGCTCGTCGTGGCCCTCGTGGCCTTTTTCGGGTATTTCGAGCGTAGATCCGAGCCCTCACAAGAACACGTCTAGGGTCTTAGGCCTCAGGGCCTTGAATAGGTCTAACGACTTTACCTTTATTAAGCTCTTAGCGGTGCCTCCGCCCGCGAGGACGTATTCGTGTTCTAGGATAGCCGGATCCGCCACGACCTCCAGCCTAGCCACCGCCTCGCTCAGCGGAGTCACGGCGCCTGGCTCCACCCCTAGGATCTCTCTGACCTCCCTAGCTTTAGCCAAAGAGGCGGGGGCTCCCAAGGCCTTGGACAAAGCATCTAGGTCTATTCTGCGGTCGCCTCTGGCCAAAACCGCGATATATCTGCCGCCCGCCTTCACGAGGAGGGTTTTGACTATGGCAGTGGGCGGAACTCCGCTGGCCCGCGCCGCCTTCTCAACGGTCTCCACGCCCTCGTCGAACTCCAATACCTCGACTTCAACGCCTAGCATAACGGCGCGTCTAGACTTGACGCCGCTGGCCATATACCGGAGTTGCCGGGGTTTAATATACTACGGCCTTTACGAGCCCCGGCGGCGTGTCTATGGGGGCGCCCCTAGCCACGCCGGTTTTATAGGCCAACAGCTGGAGCGCCACGGCGTAGGAGATAGGCGCCAGCTCCCTATCGGCCTCGGCAATCTCTAAATCCTCGCCGAAGCCCACAGAGAGCACGTCGAGCCCCCTCTCTAGGGCCATTTTGCGGGCCCGCCCGTAGAGCTCGGCGGCGCCGCCCTCTAGGGGCTTGAGGAATATCGCCGCGAAGCCCCTAGCGCCCATCACCAAAGGCCCGTGTAACAGCTCCCCCATTTGTACCCCTTCTGCGTGTACTAGCGCCGCCTCCTTAAGCTTCAGCGCGGCCTCGAGGGCCACGGGGTATATTATCCCGCTACCGGCCACGTAGACGCTCTCCCTCCGGGCCAGCCTAGCCGCGGCCATCTCGGCGGCCTTCTCGAGGCCGGGCATGGCGCTCCTTAGCTTAGCCGCCAACGCGTCTATCCTCTCGTAGAGGCCTCTTAAGTCCTCCGCCCTCCTCCGCCCGGTGTAAAGCCCTACGTAATAGGCCAGAATCAGCAGAGTCTCTAGGGTGGCCGCGAAGGTCTTAGTGGCGGGCACCGCCATCTCCGGGCCGGCGGTTATGGGGAGGTATACGTTGGACTCTATGGCGAGGCGGGAGCTCACCGAGTTCGTGACGCCGACTATTACAGCGCCCTGCCTCTTAGCGAGCCTTATGCTCTTGATCACGTCCGAGGTCTCGCCGCTTTGGCTTATCGCCAACACCACGGTCCCCGTGCCCACGTTTTCTAGGGCATAATAGGGGAACTCGGCGGCGCTTACGACGGATACGCCGAGGCCCACGTCTGCGAAATAATAGGAGGCCACCATCCCGGCGTGGAGGCTTGTGCCGTTCCCTATCACGTAGACGCTCTTGGCGCCGTGGAGTATCATCGAGGCGAGGCGCAGGTATTTCTCCATTAGGGCGGCCTTAGAGCGTAGCAGGACCTCGGGCACCTCGTATATCTCCTTCAACATGAAGTGCGGATAGCCGGCCTTATCGGCGAATTGCACCTCCCTCACCCTCTTCCTAGCCAGTTGCGCAGGCGCGCCGGTCGAGATATCGACCGCGTTGAAGTTGCCCGGGCCCAGCTCGACCAGCGAGCCGTCGGGGACCACGTATGCCTCCTCTGCGAATCCGTATAGGCTGGGCACGTCGCTCGAGATAAAGACGCAGTCGCCGGCTAGGGCCACCACAAGGGGCTGCCCCATCTGGACGGCGAACATTCTGCCGTCCTTGGCCAACGCCGCGAAGGCGTATACGCCCCTTATCTTGGCCGCCTCAGCCGGCGGCTCGGACTCGAGCAGGTGGGGGATAACCTCTGCGTCTGTGGTGGACCTCAACTTATGCCCGGCGGAGGCCAGCCTCTCCCTAATCGCCTCGTAATCGTCTATTATGCCGTCTAGGACCACCGCGACCTCGCCCTTGCAGTCCAGGAGCGGGTGCGTGTTCTCCAGAGTCTTCCTGCCCCTAGACGCGTAGCGGGTATGGCCCAGCGCGGCTACCGTCGATATATCCGGAACCGCCAACGCGTCGACCCCGCCGACGGCCTTAACGACCTTCAGCTCTCCGCCCTCTAAATACGCTACGCCAGCCCCGTCGTAGCCCCTATAGACTAGGCGTTGTAGGCC
>JZWT01000145.1 GCA_000960885.1 Thermoproteus sp. AZ2
ATTTAGCGGCGATAGGATGAAGTTGAAGCCCAGCACCATGCTGAAGCCCACCACGTATCCGCCTATGAGGCCGCCGTATATAGAGGAGAGCCCTCCGACGATAGCGGCGACGAATATAATAGGTAGCCTAAGCCATCCTAGCTCCTCCGTGACGGGGAATATCATGCCCATGAATATGCCGGCTATACCGGTAATAGCCCCTATTATTAGCCAAGAGTATGAGTATACCCTTTCTACGTTTATGCCAAGGGCCTTGGCCAGAGGGGCGTTATCTATGCTTGCCCTCATGACGATGCCGAAGCTGGTCTTGTTTAGTAAGTAGTAAAGCGCGGCTGATACAACCGCCACAGCTATAGAGGAGGTTATAGCTAATACGTCGTATTGGGATAGGCCAGGAATCGATATCTGGCTAGGGAGAAAGCTGTAATTGAGCGTCGTGATGCCGTAATTCGTCTGGATGAAATTATCTATTATAGCCAATACGCCGAAGATCAAGTAGTGGAGCCCGAACGAGGCTATCATTAACACAACGGTGCCCGCGCCCCGCCTAATCATGGGCCTAAAGATGCCGATGTATGTGAGGTAGGCTACGGCGGCTCCGGCGAGTGCGGCGAAGGGCATCGCCAAGTATATCGACCCAGGGCGCAATCCGCCGAACAATAAGAGCGATGCATAATACGCCGCATAGGCCCCCGCCGCGGCCAAGTCGCCATGGGCAAAAGACGGTATTTTAGTAGTTATATAAGTCATAGTTAAACCGATAGATGCCAATGCATAAATATTAGAATATATTAGGGCTTGTACTATAACTGTTTCAACGAAATTATAAATATTGAACATAGAGACCAGCTCTAATGCTATTTTTAAATTTTTCCGCTATTACATAGAATATATAGTAATAAATATATAGCAAAAACTTATAAAGAGGCCTTGTGCCACTCCCATGGCTTCGAAAATAACATATATAGCGGTCGCAGTGATAGTTATAGTAATAGTGGCCGCATTGGCTGCAGTGCTTTATAAACCAACTTCACCAGCGCCGACCACAACGTCCTCCACTTCCCTCACCAGCTCCTCAGCTACATCGGCCCCCATCACGACATCATCGACGCCTACCCAAACCACAACGTCTTCTACTCCCTCCACTACTACGCCCACCATGACGGTCACTATAGGAGCCTTATTGCCGTTAACAGGCGCACTACAAAGCTACGGCCTCGGCTCCCAATGCGCCGTTCAGCTCGCTGTACACGACGCCAATCAGATGTTCGCCAATGAAGGAATTCAATTCCAGCTAGTGGTGCAAGACACGGCCACTGATCCCAATACAGCCCTACAAAAAATACAAAGCTTGTATGCCCAGGGCGTCAAGTTCGTCGTAGGGCCAATGGCTAGTAGCGAGGTGGCTGCGATAATGAACTTCGCCGATCAAAACCACATAATAGCAGTAAGCCAGTCTTCAACTTCGCCGTTGTTGGCGATCCCCAAGCCCTATGTGTTTAGGGTGGTCCCCACAGACTTCTATCAAGCCAAAGCCATAGCCGCGCTCCTCCATAAGCTCAATATTACTCGTATCGTCATTGTCTATCGTTCTGATGCTTGGGGTCAAGGGCTTTCGTCGGCTATAGCCAATGAGTCGGCTAAGCTGGGCATAGAGGTCCTCGGCTCATTCGGCTACGACCCGAGCTCCTCTGCTATGCCTGCAGCTGAGCAGGCGGCTGTCCAAAAGGCCTCTCAAGCGCTCGGCACGCCCGGCCCAGACGCCGCGTTAGTCATGGTAACCTTTGAAACAGACGGAGTAGCCGTGGCCCAAGCGGCGGCCAGCGACCCAGTACTATCAAAGGTGAGGTGGATAGGGACTGACGGCGTCGCCGGCTCTACTACACTAGTTCAAAACGCTGGGTCAGCCCTTGCTAAGGCCAAGTTCTTGGCCACAATCGCCTCGCCTAATCCGGAGGACCCGCGCTATCAGAAATTCGTCCAAGAATTTAAGCAGTTCTGCGGCTCTCCGCCCGTGGCCTACGACCCCTACGCCTACGACGCAGCTATGTTCATAATGTCGGCTATAGCTTATCTGAAGTCCACTAATTCCACAGCCGTAGCCCAGCTCCTAGCGCAGTGGGGCCAGGACGGCACTTATAAGGGCGTGACGGGCCCCATATATTTAGACCAATATCACGACCGCATCTACGCCAGCTATTTAATAGTCGGCGTAGCTATTGTCAACGGCACGCCGACTTGGATAAACGCCGGCTTCTACAACGGAACAACTGGACAAATAACGATATATCCACAAGGGCAAAGCCTATTTAGCTGAAGACTTATAAATTATACCTTTTCCCGTTTTTATGTTAGAGACTAGGGGAATTGTTAAGGAATTTGGCTCTTTTAGGGCCTTAGACGGCGTAGATATGCTCGTACAGCCCGGTAAAATAACGCTCTTAATAGGGCCTAACGGCTCGGGGAAGACCACGCTCATAAACGTCATAACCGGAGTCTATAAGCCCGAGGCGGGGAAAGTCTTGTTTAACGAGGGCGGGAAGGTCGTGGACATGACTGGGTGGCCTCCGCACAAGATCTTTGGGCTAGGCATCGTGAGGACGTTCCAAATACCCCAAGTATTCCAGCGCCTGACAGTAATAGAGAACCTGCTCGCGGTAGCCCGCGGCCAAGTGGGCGAGGAGCTTTCGTCGGCCCTCATCAAGAGGAGGTGGGCGGCGCAGGAGGAGGAGCTAGCCGAGAAGGCCTTCGAGATATTAGATTTAGTGGGTCTCGGCGACGTCTGGGATCACTACGCGTACTCCCTCTCGGCGGGCCAGATGAAGCTATTAGAGCTGGCCAGGGCCTTGATGGCTGGGGCAAAGCTCGTAATACTAGACGAGCCGATAGCCGGCGTGCCCGTGTCGCAAGCTCATCGAATATTTCAATCTATACGCGACGTCAACGCCAGAGGCGTGACGTTCTTGATAGTGGAACACAGAATAGACATAGCCTTTAAGTACGTAGATTACGTCTACGCGATGGCGAGCGGGAGAGTTATATCG
>JZWT01000146.1 GCA_000960885.1 Thermoproteus sp. AZ2
ATTCTTGTGGTACCACTCAAGAGGCCTATATACAATCTCCTTATAACGCTCAATAGTATCATTGCTTATAGTCGGCACATAATCCTTAGCTACGGTGAGCACATACCTAGCAGCGGCCTTGCCTGCGATGCGGCCTTCCGCAAATGAACCGGAACTGAACTTATGACCAGATGCTCCCACTGTATCACCGCCGCCGAACAAGCCCTCAACAGTCAACATACGGTTGGGACCCCACTTATACTCAGGAGGAGCGATGTCAGGAGGGCCAGAAGCCCACATACCCGCCGAGGAGGCATGGGAGCCTATTATATACGGCTCCGTTGTCATAAGCTCGGCAGGACCCTTGTCTGGGTGTAGGTTCTGCGAGGCCCATACGAGGGCTTGACTAGGAGTCATATCGAGATAATCTTCGAATAGTAGCTTAAAGGACTCCATATCACGAAGCCTTTCCTGAGTCTGCATAAGGTCGGGTCCACGGCCATTCTTGAGATTATTAATTGTAACCCAGGCACGAATCGGCGTAGGCGTCGGTCTCGCATAGGCGTAGTCGTGGAAGATCTTCGACAGCTCCGCCTTGGCCTCGTCGGGCAAGGGTTCCCACTGCTGACCCTTGACATCAGTGCTCCTCATCTTTAAGAGTAGGTATGGGTAGCCGACAGGGCCATAGCCGTCCTTAAATCTTACGACAACGTGTCTAAACTCAAAATTCACTGTTTCAGCTCCCGCTAGTATTGGGATTGCGTAGGCTGAGCCAGAGGCCCACGTCGGATACCACGACCTCCCGAGGCCCTCGCCAGTGCTCCTAGGCCTATAGAGTTGTGAAGCACCGCCCGCAGTAACTATTACTGCTTTAGCTTTAAAGACGTAGAAAGTCCCATCTCTAACGTTAAAGCCGACAACGCCCGCAATCCTATTAGGCTTGCTCTCATCAAGCAATGGATGCGTCACCATAACTCTCTCATAAACCTCATCGGCGGACTTCCTACAAGGCTCCGCTATGATGGCCTTATATGACTCACCATGAATTGAGGTCTGCCAACGACCACTTCTCTCGTACTTACCTGTCTTCGGGTCACGCCATAGTGGTAGACCCCACTCATCGAATAATTTAACCGTAGACGTCATATGACGAGCAATATCATAAATTAAGTCCTCCCTAACTACCCCTAACAAGTCATTGCGAACGTAATTTACAAAATCCTCTGGCTTGGGGTCAGCAGGGTCTGCAGTAAATACGCTGAGATTAATAGCCGATAAGCCCATACCTACTGCTCCACTCTTCTCTAAATTCGCCTTTTCTACTAGCGTGACTTTACATTTATTACGACACCAATACTTAGCCTCAAAGACAGCACCACAACCGGCCATCCCACCGCCAACCACTAGAATGTCTGTATTAACGATCTTCATAGGGAAGTTCATGCTCTCACCTCACACCCCTAGCCTTTATTAAACTCCCCACGATTCTTACGGTTTGTTTAGGCCTCGGTAGTTCAGGAAAGCCTAGGTACTCTGGATTATCCTCCATAGCTAATAACTCAGAATCTAGGTCTTCACGTAGTGGTATGTCTAGGGCGCCGCGGGCGCTGCCCCAAGGCGTAGTTCTAATTGGTGATGCGAATTCGTAAATAGTGCCGTCGCGGTACATAATACGCCAGTAAATAATATTCTTCTTTGTATCTCTAATAATGCCAACTCTCATACCTAGAGGCGCAAACTCTGCATAGGTTCTAACATCAACAGCGTGTTCGGGGCAATACTTGATGCAATTCAAACACTCAGCACAAGAGACTGGGTCTACATTATAGGCCCTCCTTGTCTTTGGGTCATATTGCATATTATCTGCCGGACATATATCGACACACTTTCCACAGCCTTTACATAACGACGTATACACAAACGTAGGCATGTTATAACGCAAAATGCTCGTTCTATTTAAAAAAATTATTACAAATTCCTGTGTAATAAAAGATTTTAAAATCCAGGAAATTGCCTTGATGATGATTGTATATCAATGTGGAATATATACATGTATAAAAAGCCCGGTTGACTGGCACTTAATCGATGCCTTGGCTATAATCACGGTTATATGGATAATTGCCACTTTTATTTATAAGGGCATCAAGCAATATAAGGTCTTTAATTACCCCCAGATGTATGCGATGATACCATACCCCGAGTGGGACAATAAGTTGTTGGGGAAGTCTAATGTGGGTGCTGGGCGTTTAATTGCTGGTTTCTTCAAGACTCTCTTCGTCGATGCATTAACAATGGCGGTTCTCGGTTGTGAGTTTGGGGAGAGTTATGCCGAGATTGTTAGGACAAAAACGGTAAAGAGAGCGGCTAAGTTATTGATTGTCTGGGGTTTCATATTTGCTGGTCTCTCTACTATAATTGCTTATATAACATTCCCCTATAACTATATAATACTAAATATTACAAACCCAGCTAGAATATTAGGCATGCTGGGCGGTCTTTTCATAATCATAGGAGCTGCAATATGGCTTTCTGTTAGGTATAAAGAGGTGAATTACAAGGGTGTTTTTGACTTCATTGGCGCTGATTATTTACCTGTCATGGTACTCCTCATTGGGATAAGCGGCTTCATACTACAAGGAGCCATACTAGCCTATGCAACTTACGGCACAACCCTCCCTGTAGAAGCTTTCCTTTGGACCGCAATACACTTCCATGCAATAACAGTTGCGGCCTTCTTCTGGCTATTCTTCTGGACAAACGCAGACCACATAATATATATGTTCTTCTGGAGAACGTATTACCACGCCTATGAGGGGTTACCAAACATCACGACGAAATTACCGCAAGAAACGCTCCACCCACTAAATAGGACAGGAAAAGAAATACAAGGAGGATATAAATACAAGAAGTAAAAACAAAATATATCAATTTTAACTTTAAAATATATTAATTCTTTGATTTACTTTTTATTCTTTGGACAAAACCTCAGGCATTCTGGCTTTCA
>JZWT01000147.1 GCA_000960885.1 Thermoproteus sp. AZ2
GAGAGAGATCGGCGTTACGCATTGAGAGGGCTGGAAACAAATAAATAAGGGCGCGTTAGGCGACGCCAATGAGGAGGCCTAGCCTGTGGACTCTCGTCGTGGCTTCTTCTCTACTTGCGTCCTTCGCCACCGCGCTTTACTTCAGAATGTATAGGGTATATTACTGGGGGTGGTGGATAGACGAATTCGACCCATATATACGCTATTATTTGGCGCAATATACTTTGCAGCACGGCATCTCTTGGTGGTTCACGGGCGCCCACTTCTCGGACTTCTGGTACCCCTGGGGGACGAATTGGGCCAAGGTCCTCATACCGGGGGTCTCGCTCTACGGCCTCTCCGTCTACTTCTTGCTCCACCCCTTCGGATTAGATCTCTGGCACAGCGTAATCATTGCGCCGGCGCTCTACAACGCCCTAGCGGCTTTCACTATGTACTACTTCGTCAAGCGGTTTTCTGACGACAAGGCCGCCCTGCTCGCCGCGTTTTTAGCCGCGGTGGCGCCTACGTTCCTCGAGCGCGGCTTCGGCGGATGGTTCGACGACGAGGCGTTGACCCTCTTCTTGGCCCCCCTAGGCCTAGGCCTTCTCCTCGAGGCCCTTAAGAAGAGGCCGGTGCTCTACGGAGTCCTTGGATCAGCCGTCTTGGGCTTTATAGCTTGGACTTGGGGAGCCCAGTTCTACATCTGGAGTCTGGTGGGCTTCTACGCGCTTGTGTTAGTGGCGTATGCTTTGCTAAGGACGGCGCAGGGGATGGGCATAGGCTTTTCAACTAGAAACCTAGCCGTATCGTACACGATCTTCTACTTCCTCTTCGCCGCCTTCGAGTCAGCGGTTTTGAGATACGGCCCCCACATGCTCGCCTCAATATACAATTTCGTCCCGACGTTGGGCCTCATAGCGGTCTTGGCGCTCTATATAGCCGATGCTCGGTTCGGCCTAGCTAGATCCCTTAGATTTCTGAGGAGGATAGCCTGGATACTCGCTGCGGTGCCAGCCGCAATAGCCGTCTTAATACCGGTGCTCGCGTATTTACACGTGATATCGGGCAAATTCCTCGCCACTATACTCCCGTTTGGGAGGTCGGCGATAGTCCAGTCCGTGGCCGAGCACAGCTATTCGACGTTTACGATCGAGATGGGCTCCTACGGGCCTATGATACCCTTTATAATAGCCTCCATTCCAGCGCTCATTACGCCGGGCGGATTAGCCACGCTCGCGTATTTAGTGACGGGTAGTTATACGGCCGTAACTGAGGTGCGCTTACTTATCCTAGTGGCGCCGGCCGCCATAGCGGCCGCCGCCGTGGGCATAGCCCAATTGGTGAAGGCTAGGCGGCTCGGCTGGATAGCGGCGGCGTTGGCGATTATATCCTCAGTCTACTTCGTCGCGTTGGGCTGGGCCACAGCGACTACGCCGCAACAAATCGTCGTCTCGGCCACGGCCGGCCCCTCGATACCCTCGGCGGACTGGCTAGATGCGCTTATGTGGACAGCGACGCGCCTTCCGCCGAACGCCTCCGTGGCGGAGTGGTGGGACTACGGCTATTGGGTCTCTATCTTAGGCCATAGGCCGAGCCTGGCCGATAACTCCACTATAAACTCTACGCAAATAGGCCTAATAGGCCTTGCCTTCATGTCGCCCGCAGACGTGGGCGAGCAGATACTCACGAAGGACCTCAGGACCAGCTATGTCGTGGCCTTCATGCCGTGGACGGCTCTTTGTGGCTCCCAATATCAACAATTCGGCCTTTCCGCGCCTAGCTTCTCGCAGCTGGGCAATACCACGTGGTTCGCGTTGCCCTTCTGTACGCTGATACCCGAGTACCCGGCGGGCGGCGACTTCCTCAAGTCCTATTGGATGGCGCTCATAGCCAACCAGACCCTCGGGTCCCGCGTAGCGGCCTTCGGGCTCCCCCAGTCGTATTCGGCGTATCTCGGCAACCCCTTCGGCTACTTCTTCACAACGGCCTCGCAGAGCGGCCCCTACCTCCTCCTCGGCAACCAGCTGATGATCGCGCCGCTGAACCTCACCACCTTGTTGTATACCATGTTGTTCAATATGCAGAGGGTCTACTGGATGACGTACGGCACCAGCTTCTCGTACCCCACTTGGGTCTTCGCAGGGGTGCCCGCCATCAATATACTGACCGGCCAATTCGTGTATCTGCCCTGGTATACATACTACTCCTACGCCAAGGGCGTCACGCCAGTGGTGTCGGGCACTATCTGCCCGGCGGCGCCGCCGGGTATTTCTTGCTATTCCATCTCGGGCTTGAACGACACAAGCCCCTACCTAGTCAATCTGCCGAACAACCTAAAGCTGATCTACGTCTCTCACCCATACGGCTGGGTCGTTATATATCAAATTACTTAAAGCTTTTAACTACAGCCGTAACCGGCGCCTATGAAGATTTCTAGGAAGGATCTCCCAGATGTCGGCGAGCTCGTGATAGGCACCGTGAAGAAGATAGCCGAACATGGCGCCTATATATACTTAGACGAATACGACCTAGAGGCCTTTGCCCCTACGCAGGAGATAGTCCAGTCGTGGTTCCACGGAATTCGCGAATATATCAAGGAGGGCCAGAAGGCCGTCTTCAGAGTTACGTCGGTCAACCCGAAGATGAAGGTGGTCGAGGTCTCCCTAAAGCGCGTTAGGGAGCAGGATAAGGAGAAGAAGCTGTTGCAATGGCGCAGAGAGCTCAGAGCCTACAAGCTCCTAGAGCTAGCCGCCTCAAAGGCCGGCGTGCCCCCCTCCGAAGTTCTAAAATGGCTTTGGGCGTTGGAGGACGCCTTCGGCGACCCCCTAAAGGCCTTTGAGGAGGTCGTTAAGACCGGGCCAGAGGTCTTAGGCGGGCTCGGCCTCCCCAAGAAGCTAGAGGATGCCGTTATAGAGGTCGCCAGACAGCATATAGAGCTCCCCACAATTAAGATCTCGGGCATAATCAAGGCCGTGAGCATTGAGGGCGA
>JZWT01000148.1 GCA_000960885.1 Thermoproteus sp. AZ2
TCTGGTACCTAAACGACTACGCCGCGAGGGCCTTGGCTGCTCTCAACGCCGCCGCGTCCGCCGGGGCCCCCTCTACGCGACGGCGGGCTGGCTCAAGAACTCCTCGGGCGCCTATTGCATCTTCAAGTCCTCGGCCCCCATATCCTCTCTCGTGTTGCTCAACTCCTCGGGGGCCCTCGCCTACAGGGCGTCCCTAGCCCCGCCGGCCACATCGGCGACGGCGCCCTGCGGAGATCTAGGCGCCTCGGCTACAGCATATCTAGTCTCCATAGACGGTAGAAAGGCCGTGGTCCCGCTATATGAAGGACCTATAGAGTTGTCGGCATATGCGACGCCGACCTCGAGCGGCGCGTTGCTAGTGGCGCTGGCGACGAACAACGGCACTGGGTGGTGGCTGGGCAATATAACTGCGGCGGGGTGCTCGCCCTCAGGCGTGGCCGCGTCTATACCCCCAGGCGGCCAAGCCCTGGCCAACTTCACATGCCCGGCCGCCCCAACGCTGACCTCCACTGCGTATAATTTAGCTGGCGCCGCCGTTGCCGTAGCTACGGCCGTCGCCCAGTCCCAACAAGCGGCGGGCATAGCCCCGCCCCCGTCGCCGCTGCCATGCCAAAACGCCGCCATAGACATTAGCTCATCGAATATCGCACAATTCATCGTCAAGACTCAGCCACTACAGCAGTATCAACCTATCTTGTCTCGATATCCGGGCTATTTATTCGGTGCACCGTACCCGTTATATCTAGGGTACTCCGGCGGCGCTGGGTCGTTCTCCGCCGTGGCGTACTACGACCTCTCTAGTTATAATATTAATGTGAATAAACATAAATATATATCTATAGCTTGGTTTACTCCCTTTATAGAAGATAATAATACGATAATATTTATATTTGTAACAGATAAGAATGTTAATAACATCGTCATAGTATATTGGTATAACGGCGCCTCTGGCTCAACCTCCTCACTCAACAACTTAGGCACCTCGCTGAAATCTTTATTAGGGAGTCAAAAACCGCAATTCACTACATCTACGCCGGCCCAATATACCCCTTATATTGGACGGTTTACTACGCCGACGTCAGCGCATACCTCAACGGAGCCTACGGCTATATAGGGTTCGGCTACTACTTCGCCGGAAGGGCCCCGCCGCTGGCCAACGGCTATTTCGACTATATTTGCGTAGGCTAATAGCCCGTCAGGGGCGGCGCATAGAGGAGAAGAGCCCGTAGAAGGCAAACGAGGTCGCCGGGACGTAGGCGAAGGCCATCAGCGTCATTAAGGCGAGGGGCTGTACGGCTATGCCTAAAATATTGGCGGCGCCTAGGGGGGCCAGGGATAGGGCTAAGATGGCGATTAGGAGGGGGAGCAAGACGGCGGCCATTACGTAGACCTCGAAGAGCACCGTGAGGGACCTGGCGAGGGACGAGGCCCTTATTTGGCGCATCCTGATGAGCCAGTCAAGCCTAGAGAGGAGGACTAAGTCGACCCTCTGCGTCAGCCTAACCGCGTTTGCTATTAGGCGCGCCGTCTCCTTATACATTGGGCTGGGCACCCTCGCCGCGCTCTCCTCTAGGGCCTCTAGGGGGTCTTTGCCCATAGATATATCCCTCAAGACTAACTTCAACTCCCTAGCTATAATTTTGTCGTCCTCTACGGCGGCCGCGGCGGCTAGGGCCTCGCCCAGCGAGAGCCCGGCGGCCAAGAGGGGGTGGAGGAATGAGAGCGTATATATGAAGTTGGCCTCGAAGCTGTTGCGCCGGCGCGCCACTAGGAGCAAGGGGTAGGCCATCGCCGCAGCGAAGGCCAACAAGCCCGCCAAGGCGCCTAGGGCTATTGAGGCCGTTGGGAAAAGCCTAGGCATGGCGATGTAGGCGAGGGCCGCGGCGGCTGAGGCTGCTGCGAGGGGCGCGGCGATTAGGACTTGCTTATATCGGCTGTAGTCGAAGGCGAGCCCGCTCTGCCTATAGAGCCCGCGCAGTATTTCGTCTATCACGGGAGTTTCCCCTCGCGGAGCCTTTTAAGCGCTTCCTCGCGGTTTAAGTAGTAGGCCGAGGCGACGCGCGCGACCGCAACAGGCGAGGAGAGGCCGTGTTTATGCATTAGCGATATGGCCTCCTCCCTTGCCTTTAGGTCCTCCTCCAGCTCCTGCAGCTCAACGAAGAAGGACTTGGACACTGCCTCTAGGAGCGCGCTCGGCGCGACCCTGGATATGGCGTCGCTCTGCGGATCCCATTTAAAGACCAGGCGCAGTTGAGGGCTCTCGCCGCCTAGGTTCTCGTAGACCTCGACTATCCTCCTGACGACGTTGCCGCCCCGCCTAACCCTAAGTATTCTCACGAAGATGTGGGCCAGCGATAGTAGGACTGGGGGGACCGACATAGGCCTGGAGAGGAGGCGCCTCACCGCGTCCTCCACCGTGTCCGCGTGGATCGTCGTTGCGCCGGAGTGGCCTGAGGCGAACGCTTGGAAGAGGACATAGGCCTCCTCGCCCCTAATCTCCCCGACTATTACGTAGTCGGGCCTAGAGCGCATAGCCACTTGGAGTAGGTCGAAGGCCGTCACGGCCCTCATTGAGGGGTCGAAGGAGGGCCTAGTCACCAACGCCTGCCAATGCTCGTGGACTATGTTTATCTCGCGCGTGTCCTCGATGGTGATAATCTTCGCCGTAGGCCTTATTAGGTAAAGCAGGGCATTTAGCAGAGTGGTCTTCCCCGCGCCCGTGGGGCCCACTATAACTATATTTCTGCCGTAGTCCAACATGAGCCAGAGATAGGCCACCAGCTCGGGGGACGCCGTCCCCATCTTGATCATATCTACGAGGGTTATAGGGCTCATGAAGTATTTGCGTATCGTGAAGGCGGGCGCCGCGGAGATGGGGGGATAGACTATCTCGACGCGGAAGCCCTCAGGCGACATGGCCTCCAAAATGGGCTGCGCATAGGATATGTGCCGCCCCGCGAAAGAGG
>JZWT01000149.1 GCA_000960885.1 Thermoproteus sp. AZ2
ATAAATATAAAATCCTCGCGCGACTAACTAGTGGGTCTAATGACTAGAATTGACGCCTATATTGCCAACCTTCTTCTATTTTCCCTTAATAACTAATAAAGAATATATATCCATCCGGCCGGGGAACCCATGGCGGCGCCTCCGGGTCTACCGCCGCCTGAGGAGTTGTTGAAGAGAGCTGATGAAATGCTTAGGGAGCTGGAGAAGGGGCCTTGGCCCAGCCACGTGAGCGAGCTTAGAAAGACTAGATATCCCCTCCACGTATATGGTGTAGGGCTTGTGGCCAGGAAATCCCCGTGGGGTCCCGGCACTGTGAGGGTCAAGTACGTCAACACGGGCGTCTTATCTAGGTGGGCCAGGGACTGGGTGCCCAATGGCGGAGAGGAGACGCATTTCCGCGTGTTCCATACGCCGGGTAAGTTCTGGAAGACGGACTTTATTAGACAAATCGCTAAGATATCTAAGGAGTTGGGCGTGGGGCTTATCGAGATAGTCGGCCAGACGGGCGCCTTCGTTATCAACTTGACCAAGGATAAGGCGGAGGAGATGGTGGATGCGCTGCGCGAAATAGGAACGGATGTAGGGGGGAGCGGCGACGCGATTAGGGCGCTTAACGCCTGCGTGGGGCCCGCCCTCTGCGAATTCGCGTTATTTGATACGTTGAGGTGGTACGCGGAGTTCTACAAAGACAAGAGGATTAACGACGCCATAGCTACCCCCGGCTTCCCATATAAGTTCAAGATCAAGATCTCAGGCTGCCCCATGGACTGCGCGAGGGCTAATAGGGCGGATGTGGGCTTCATAGGCGTTTGGGAGGGCGCTCCGGAGGTCGATCAAGAGCTTTTGAGGAAGAAGATCGAGGCGGGCGAGGTCGATCCTAAGGAGTTGGCCGCTAGATGTCCCAGCGGGGCGATTAGTTGGGATGGAAAAGAGCTGAGGATAGATGGGGAGAAATGTAAAAAGTCGATGGAATGTATTAGGAGGGCCTTCCCCGCAATAAAGCCGGGCAAGAAGATAAAAATCGCCGTGGTGGTGGGCGGTGGAGTGAAGGGGCGTTTTGGGCCGAAGCTTGGTAATTTTATAGGCTACCTAGGGCCGAACGATACGCAGAAGGCGATAGATCTAGTGTTCAAAGCTATTGAGCCGTGGAACAACGAGGCCATGCCTAAATGTAGACTAGGTGATTATATTATGATCGCAGGTATTGAGAATTTCCTAAAGAAAGCTGATATAAAGCTTGAGGGGATGCCGGAGATGGCGAAGACAGGCGACGAGGTGCCCTACGCCGTGTTGAGCAAAGAGGAGAGGGAGGAGTATCTAAATCTTGTAAAGGAGCTTAAGGGTAGGGCATGACGTCGGATCCCAAAGCTGCGAGGCTACAAAAGGTCTTCCCCGTCGATCTGGATAAGTTTTTGCCCGACATTATAAAGAGGAATTACGGCAAGTGGGTAGATAGGAAGTTCCACGGCGCTGGCATCATAGAGCACATAAGCGAGACGGGCGAGAGGGTATTTACGGTTAAGGTTGCCATGCCGCCTAACGCCCGCCTCAGCGCGGATACGCTAGAAAAGTTCGCGGATATTGCGGATAGGCTAGGTATAGGGGCGTTGCGGGCGACTATGGCCGGCAACCTGGAGTTCTTGACGGACTCCCTGGAGAAGGCCCTTAAGATAAAGGAGGAGGTAGAGAGCATGGGCTTCCCGGTGGGCGGCTGGGGACCTGCCATGTGGGGCATCAACAGTTGTACTGCCTTCTTGACTTGTACCACCAGCGTCGTAGACTCCCCATCGATCACTAAAGCGCTGGGGGACGTCCTCAAGCCCTACTTCACTGGGGAGGAGAAACTGCCGGCGAAGCTTAGGATCTACGTGTCTGGATGCCCGGCCATGTGCGCTGGGGGTACCGCCATAGACATAGCTATCGTAGGGCAGTGGGGCGCCCCGCCGATAATTAGGGAGGAGGCCTTGAGCTATTGCCTCCCGCCGCCTAAGGCCCTTGAGAAGATCGCGGAGTCGCAAGTATTCTTGGTGCAGATCTGTCCGACGGGGGCCCTCTCGCTGAGGAGGGAGGGGGGCAGGGTCAAGCTGACGTTGATACCGGAGAAGTGTATTAATTGTGCGCGTTGTAAGGAGAATTGCGACGCCTTTGACTACGATCCCGAGAATGTGGGAGTGGCTATACTAGTTGGCGGTAAGATGTCTAATACGGGGAGGGGGCCGAGGCTGGGCAGGGTACTTATACCTTGGCTCCCTGCGATTCCGCCTAGGTATGAGGAGATCGTGGCTGTGGTTAAGCGAGTGATAGATGTGTGGAGAGAGCACGCCCAGCCCGGAGAGAGACTTGCGGAGTTTATAGATAGGATCGGTTGGCAGAGGTTCGTGGGTTTGGTGGGCCTCGAGAAGGTCCACGCCGTCTACCAGAGAATACCTGACCATGTGAGGACGTTTATGTACTTTAGGCAGAGGTATGAGGCGTGGCGTAGGCTTAGGGAGGGGATTTAGGGAATTTCGTGAAGCCTCTTAGAATAAAATCTACTGAGCTTCGAGGTTTCTTGGTTTTACAGGAGAGGGGCCTTCAGGCTTTTTACCTAGAGGACTTAGATTTTTATGTTGTTTCTCGCTTCGATGGAGAGCTTTATCGATTGGGGTTTATAGATCTTAGAACTAGGATTAGTTTAAGGGCGCGTTGCGAGGCTGTGGAGGACGAGGCCTCTGCAGCGATAGAGCTTAAGAACGTGCCGTGGAGCGGCATGAGGACGAGGGCCGTCTTTTCTCTTTATCCCCTGAGATGTGGGGAGGATTGGGTGGAGGGGGCTTTAGCCTTAAAGATAAACTTCGACCCCTCCTGGGCCATGTTCGACTGGGCTAAGATCGTACGTGTTATCATAGCGGAATATACTGGGAGCTATATCAAGTGGCTTGTGGAAAGGCTGGGCCCAGTGGATGC
>JZWT01000015.1 GCA_000960885.1 Thermoproteus sp. AZ2
GACTCTGTCCTCCGCCACCTCCACATAGGGCTTAACCACGGCCGTCGTATAGGGCAGCAAGACGCTGTACTCGAGCATCTCGGGCCTATCGACGAAGGGCGTCCTCACCTTATCCCTCACTATCGGCTCCAGCTTAGTTATACGCCGCAAGAAGCCCACGATGGTAATGCCCGTGTCGACGTCTTTAACGGCCACCATCTGCTCCTCCTGCGCGTGGCGCTCCGCGTGCCTGTATATTTGGACAGGTATAGAGGATATAGTGGCCCCGCTCACCACAATACCTATCTCCACGGCGTATAGCTCTCCGAGGTATTTAGGTCAATAAGTCAACTTCAATGGCTATGGGGTCCCCGTCCTTCAGCCCCAGCGCATCCCTCACCTTTATCGGCGCTATAACCTCGACGACCTCAGGCCCGTGGTGGGTCCTCTCAATTATCAAGACGGCGCCTTTAATCCCCGCTACAGAGCACCTAAAGGCCTTGACGCTGCCGTAGGTCCTGAGCCCGTCGGAGAAGCCCTTGATGGTTATCCCCGGCAAGCTGTCGAGATATCTGCGGTACGGGAGGCTGTCAGGCGTTAGGACCACGTTGAGGGTGCCCGGGTAGGGCGTAAAGCCCAACTTCTCCTCTATCTGCCTCCTATACCCCTCCAGCGATATGTAGTACGCGCCCTCGCCCAACCCCCTCGCTAGATATCCCTCAAGCCTAATCCTCGCAATGCCGAAGTACTCCATTAGGTCCCTTAAGGCCCCCCGCAGGACGTCCCTCCCCGTCTCGCTCAGCTTTATCACCGGCCCGGGCTCGACGAGGCCCGCGGCCTCAAGCCTCTTAAGCGATTTGTAGAGGCCCTGCCTAGATACGCCGAGAGCCTTCGCCGCCTCCCCCGGCGTCAGCCCCTCGACTTTGGCCAGGGCGAGCAGATATCCCCTAATTAAGGGCCGCCGCTCCATATCTCGGCCAGGGTGGCCAGCGCTATGTCGTTGAGGACCTCGGCCCTATTGACGGCCTCGGCCAACGCGGGCCCCACGGCGACTACGCCGTGTTTTTTGAGGACGGCTACGTTGTCCCTCGCCAACGCCGCCGCGACGGCCTCGGCTAGCTCCCAAGTCCCCGGCTTAATTGGCGGGACCACAGCTATGCCGCCGCCCAGGTACGACTCGCTCTCGGCCAATAGGCCGGGCTTGAGCCTCTCGGCCAAGATTGTGGGCAGCACCGCGTGTGTGTGGACCACGGCGTTTACGTCGGGCCTCGCCCTATATATGGCCACGTGCATGCGCCACTCGCTGGAGGGCCTCCTCTCGCCCCTAACGACGTTGCCCCTCAAGTCTATACACACGAGGTCCCTCGGCGTTAGGAGGGGCTTGGGGGCCGACGTCGGCGTGATCAATATGCAGTCGTCAGTCCTAACGCTGATGTTCCCGCTTAGGAGAGATACGTGTCCTCTGAGGTATAGGAACTTGTAATACTCGACGACCTCCTCCTCGATCACGCCGGCATGGGGCCCAGCCCTATCTTCTCCCTAAACTCCCTATACGCCTCCATCACTTGCTCGTGCCAACGGCTTAGGCCGCTCGGCGACTGGGGATATTGGAGGTATAAATCGCCTATCCTCTTGGCGTACTGCATGGCGTTGTATAGCTTCATCAAGAGGCCCGGCCTCCCGACGAATTGGAGCGCCAGCCTCATCTTGTCGACCACGGACAAAGTAACGCCGTGCGAGGATATGTCTAAGACGTCCTCCTCCGTCAAGAGCTTTCTAGATAGGCCGAAGTTCAAGTCGTCGTTGTCGAGGGTCTGGAGCATGAGCCTAACCACGTCTAGCTGCGCCTGCCTATAGCCCCACTCCCTCATGTAGTCTAAGTTGTATTGCCAAAGGGTCTCTACGTCGAATTTGCCGATCTCGAAAGCCCTCTTTATGGCCTTGCTCGCGAGCTCCCCCGTCAAGAGGGCTTGCCCTATGCCGCCGCCGTGTAGCGGGTTGACAGCCGCGGCCGCGTCGCCCACGGCCAATATCCCGTTGCCCACTAAAGACTTCAAGGGCCTCCTAGTGGGTATAAAGCCGCCGCCCATGTGCACCTTATTCCTTATCTTGTAGCGAGGCTCTAGGTATTTGACGTAGTTAGCCCTCGGGTTTATCTTCAGAATGCCCCATACGCCTAAGCCGACGTTGAGGAACCCCTCTGAGTAGGGGAAGGCCCACCAATACCCGCCGGGCGAGATTTGTTGGTCTAGGTATATCTTTATGTAGTTGGGGGCCTCCACGGAGCCGTCTATGTAGAACACCTCGCGGTAGGCGTGCGAGACGTCCTCCGGGTGTAGCCTCTCAGATATGGGCCACGTGTCTGGCAACTTAGTCCTCACCACGCCGACGGAGCCCGAGGCATCGACCACCACCTTGGCCCTAAACTCCTTGGCCGTGCCCTGCCTCGCGTCGTTGGCCCTTACGCCCACGACGCTTCCGCCCTCAATTATGGGGGCCGTGGCCGTGGTGCCCTCGTAGAACGCAGCGCCGGCGTTTACGGCCTCCCTCACCAGCCACTTGCCCCAATTGAAGCGGTCCAGCATATAGCCCTCGCCCTTGATCACGTACTTCGTCCTTAGATCTGGGCTGAAGAGCTCGACGCCCTTTATGTCGTTGACGAATATGTTGGGGTTCGGCGTCAGGTACCTAGACATCCTATCGACGTGGTGTTTGCCCAAGGCGTCTCCGCAGGTCTTAACGCCGACCATCTCGCCGTATTTAGACTCCAAGAGGGCGGTCTTGAAGCCGAGCTTGGCTAAGTTATAGGCCGTATAGGCGCCCGCGGTCCCCGCGCCGACTACTACTACGTCGTAGTGCTCCATGTTAACGCCTCAAGACCTCACCGGGCTTCATCACGTAGACCTTGGCCCCGGAGACGGCCTCCACCCTCGCCTTGAAGTCCTCTGGGTCTTGCCTAATGACGGGGAAGGTGTTGTAGTGCATGGGCGCAACGGCCCTGGGCTTAAGCAGCTGCACGGCCCACGCGGCCTCCCTAGGCCCCATGGTGTAGAAGCCGCCTATGGGGAGCAAGGCCACGTCTATGTCGAACATCCTGCCTATGAGCTCCATGTCGTAGAAGACGCCCGTATCGCCCGCGTGGTAGAGGTTGCCCTCCGGCGTAATTATCACGAACCCCGTCGGCGCGCCCCTATTAGCCGTGTGCAGCGCCGGCGTCATGTAGACCTCTATCCCGTCGCCGAGCTTTGTGGTCCCCCCTATGTTCATGCCTATCGTCTGAGCCTCAGGCACGCCCTTCTCAGCCACCTCCAGCGATAGCTCGAAGGTGCCCACTATAGGCGCGCCCGTCCTCTTGGCTATATCGACCGATTCGCCTAGGTGGTCTAAGTGGTCGTGCGTGACCAATATATACTTGGGCTTAAGGCCCACCGCCTCCTCGAGCGATATGGGGGACAGCGGATTTGAGACGAAGGGGTCTATGAATATCCTCGTGGAGCCCACCTCCACCATGAAGAAGGAGTGCCCGAACCACTTGATCTGCATGCCCCCGCCCCCCGTCAAGCCTTTTAAAGAATTAGCCCTTTTTACGGAGGTCTAGCCTTATGGCCTTGGCGTGGGGCGCGTAGACCTCGACGGAGAAGCCCTTGGCGGCCGCAGCGGCGGCGAGCTCGGCTAATTGGTCGAAGGGCATGGGCCTCTCCAACACCAGCTTCACCTTATACGTCGCCGTGCGCGGGTCGTAGAAGGCCTTGGCATATTTTAAAGAGGCCTTCGCGCGCTTTTTGGCGAGCTCCACTAACTCGTCGGCGGGAGTCACGGATATACCTCGGTAATATAAATTAGAAGAAGGGCCTACTGGACAGCGAGAGCAACAGCTTGTCTAGGTCTATCGCCGCGTCGTACACGTCGCCGTTTACGGTGAAGCCGTCGGCGGGGTCTGAGACCTCCACGGCCCTCCAAGGCTCCCTCCCGAATTTGACTAAGATGTAGGCCTTGCCCCCAGAGCGCCGGGCGAACTCCAACATTCCCTCTAGCTTCTCCCTATCAATCCTTATGGGAGCCCTCTTGGCCCGGTACTTCAGCTCCAGCACCAGCACCTTGCCCCAACACAAGGCCACTATATCGGGCACGAACCTCTTCCTCACGCCGCCGCCCGAGGAACAGCCTCTGAGGACTGCACAGCCCTTCTCCCACAAGTAGTTGGCCACTGCCCTCTCCTTAGCGGCGCCCTTGGCCTTAGGAGTAGTCACTATATATCGCTAGGGCTTATTTATAACGGTCACAGAACCTCTAGCTCCTTATACGGCTCGCAGGAGAGTAGGCGCAAGGGGCTACACCTATCGCAGCCGGGGCACTTAAGCGCCCCCGAAGATATATATTCGGCCCAGGGGAAGGACTCAGCGCGCAGGAAGAGCCCCTCGACCTCCTCCTCCCTCAGCCTATTCAGCTCGCCCCTCTCCTCAACTATATAGTAACCTCTGCCGCCGTCGCCCGGCCTAAGCAGGGGCCTTATGCGGCCCGCCCTAACCCTAGCCCCCTCCACTAATATGAGTATGTCGGGCCTGAGCTCCCAAGCCAGCTTAACCAATAGCTTGTTGTCGGTCCTTATGGCCACGGCCATGTGGGCCGTGGAGAGAGCCTCCATGAGGCAGGGAAGTCCCCCGTCCACGTAGGGTATGACGTTGGGCCGCGGGGCCCTACAGACGGGCGCCAGTAGGGGTAGGTCGGTCCTAATTATTCTGTCGGCATATAGCCCAATCACTCCTCGCCCTCCTCTAGCTCCTCCTCGCCGACCTCCTCTTCCTCCTCTAGCTCCTCGCCCTCCTCGGCCGGCGCGGCCTCGGCGTACAATACGCCGAGCTCCTTGAGCTTGTCGTAGAGCCTCCTCACAGCG
Organism: Thermoproteus sp. AZ2; assembly: GCA_000960885.1. Taxonomy (GTDB): domain Archaea; phylum Thermoproteota; class Thermoprotei; order Thermoproteales; family Thermoproteaceae; genus Thermoproteus. Next base: position 4,874 of record JZWT01000015.1, read on the forward strand.
ACGGCCACGTCGTTCTCGGACTTAGCGCCTGTGCAGACTATCTTCCCGCTGCCGAAGATCAACATGACGACGCGAGGGTCCGTCATCCTATATATTAGGCCCGGGAACTGCTCCGGCTCATACATGGCGTTCTCCAACAACAAAGCCGCCTGCTCTAGGTCGACCTCGGCGTTTAGGGAGCCGCTGGCGACTATATTCTGCACCTGCACCTCAGGGTTTAGCGGCACGTTGGCGCCGTGGTCGTTTAAGAGCCTCACCAAGGCGTGGACGGCGTTTTTTAAGTCGGCCTCGTTCTTAGCGCCTGTGCAGACCATCTTCCCCGTCCTAAATATAAGCGCGCTTATCCTGGGCTTAGTCAGGCGGAGTATCAGCCCGGGGAATTGGTCGGGGTTGTACTCAGCCACGGGGAGCTTCTCGGCGAGCTCCTCGAGCGAGAGCTCGACGCCTAGGTTGACCGTCGCCACGATATTCTCTATCTTATGGGTAGGGCCCTGCGGAGCTGGAGAAGACTCCATGATATCTTTTTAAACCGTATTTAAATACACAAGCCTTAAGTAGGGGCCAAGCTTAAATAGCTAGGCAAGTATACGGCCATGGGCGGCAAAAAGAGGCCTACGCTAAGCCAGCTCGCGAAGAAGGCCGAGAAAGAGCAACAACAACAGAAAGCCGCTAAGAAGAAGGAGGAGGGCGGCGGCAAGAAGGCGGCCGTGACCGCCGAGGAGAAGCTCATAGAGGCCCTCGCCAAGGAGTTGCCCAACCTAAACGCCGTCACCGCCTACGACGTGGCCAGCAAATACAGCGTGAAGATGACCCTCGCCCTCCGCGCGTTGAGGGCGCTTAAGGAGAAGGGCGACTTGGTCCTAATAGCTAAGGGCCATAGGACCGAGGTCTACGCGCCCGCCAAAAGGGCGGCCGCCAGCTAAAGCTTCGTCTCCCTCTTAACCTCTATCCTCTTCTTTAAGTTCACTACGCCCAGCTCGTGTAGCTCCACCACTTCGGCCGACCTCAAGACGTTTAGGAGCTTCTTTATGGAGTCGGGGTCGGCCTTCGCGAGCCGCGAGACGTCCTCGATAAATCTGAGGAGCCCTACGCTGGGGTAGCTGGCCAGATACCCCAGCGCGGCTGAGAGCAACTGGCGCGCCCTCCCTACGTCTACTGATAGGTGCTGTGCGGCGGCCTCCGCTAAGTCGTCTATAGAGACGGCATCGGGCCGTTGCGCGGCCGTCTGCCGCGGCGGCTCAGCCGCCGGCGGCGGCCCTTGTTGGGCGGGCGGCTTGGGGGCCTCTCGAGGCTTCGGCTCTGGCCGGGGCTGTTGGGCGGCCCCTTCGCTGGCCGGCTTGGGCTGGGGCCTTTGTTGAGGCGCCTCTTGCCGAGGCCGCTCCTCCCGCCGCTTTGATTGAGACGGCTTAGCCTCTGCGCGTTGGGGCCTGCCGCCGGTGAGCTCGAGGAGGCTGAGCTGTCCCCTCCTCTCCTTGGGCTGTCCTACGACTAGCTTAAACGAGGCGGAGCCTATAACCACCTCTGGCCCGTCGCCCTCGCACCCCTGCCTAATGCAGAGGATTGTGGCGGCTAAAACCCCCAGCTCCTCCTTAGCCTTCGACGTCGCTTTCTTGCTCAACATTTAGGCGCCAATAGGCTATTTTGCCGCGCCTCACCTCCTTCACTAGGCCCTCCTTCTCCAGCATCTTCAATACGTAGAATATCTGGGAGTGGCTCATGCCGGTCATCCTCATTAAGGCGCTCGTGGTGAGCTCGCCGTGGCTCCTTATCAAATCCACTATTTGGTCCTTCCTCTCTAAAACCTTGTCCGTAATGCGGCGGGGCATATAAAGGCTGTCCCACGCCTATTTATTGTCCAGAATTAAAAATCCATGTTCTATGGGGATTACGCCGCTGATATCACTCGAAGAGCTTGACCATCTTTCTATTCTTTAAGTAGGTCGCGTAGTCTATGTATATCTTATCGTCCAGCATCTCGCCCACCTTGGGCACGTCTGCCCTCTGCCTCTCCTCAATTACGTCCGTGACCTTTAGGGCGAAGGCGTTTGAGCCGGCGCCTGAGCCGAAGGTGACCAACAGGATCCTATCGCCGGGCTTCGCCATCTCGAGGACGCGGGCGAGGCCCATCAACGCAGAGGCGTTGTAGGTGTTGCCTATATGCGTCACGACGATCCCGGGCTTGACCTTATCCGCCGGGAAGCCCAAAGTCGCGGCGGCCCTCATGGGGAATCTGCCGTTGGGCTGGTGGAATATGGCGTATGCGAAGTCCGAGACCTTATAGCCGTACTTCTCCATGAGGCCCTTGGCAGCCCCGACCACGTGCCTAAAATACGCCGGCTCGCCCGTGAAGCCCTCGCCGTGCATGGGATACGGCGAGCCCTCCCTCCTCCAGAAGTCCGGCGTATCTGAGTTAAAGGTATAGACGGCCTCGAACTCGGCCGCGACGCCGTCCCTGCCCACTATATAGGCCACTCCGCCGCTGCTGGCTGAGTAGTCTAGGTGCTCGCCGGGCTCCCCCTGCGACGTGTCTGTGCCTATGGCGAGGCCGTACTCTATTCTGCCCGACTCCACCAAGCCAGCGATCGCTATTATGCCGTCCGACGCGGCCTTGCAGGCGAACTCCATATCTACCGCGAAGGCGTTGTTCGTTAGGCCCAGCGCGTCGACTAATATCGACGATATGGGCTTCACGGCGTACGGCTTAGACTCGGTGCCGGAGTAGACGGCCCCTATCCTCTTCGGGTCCACCTTGCCCCTCCTCAAGGCCCTCCTGGCGGCCTCCACGGCTATCGTGATGGCGTCTTCGTCGTAGCCCTCTACGCTCTTCTCGTAGACCAAATACATGTCGACTATGCGCTGGGGGTCGTCGCCCCAAGTGGCGGCTATATCTTCGGTTCTAATGCGGTAGCGCGGGATATAGGCGCCCCAGCTGACTATGCCTACGCGGCTCATGGCCTCGGCCTGAACTTGTAGCCGTACATGACTAGCCCGTATTTACCGTCCACTACGACGCGCCTGAAGGCCACCTCGACCCTCTGCCCCTCCTTGAGCTTCTCAGGCGCCGCGTCTACTATTTGGCCCAGGACCTTGGCGGGGCCCAGCTTGACTAGGCCCAGTATCACCGGCTTCTGCTTGAGGAAGTCGGTGGGCACGGACCTAAGCACCGTGAACTCGACGAGCTCGCCCTCCTGCGGCAGCTCCACATCCTCGAGCTCGTTGGATCCGCACCTCGGGCACTTCAAGACCGGCGGGAAGTAGACTTCGCCGCACCTCTTACAACGCCTGGCCACGAGCCTATAATACGCAGGTATATTGCGCCAGTAGAGCGGAACAGACTCGTGTTCCATAGGCCTTCTACAACATGGATTAATATCTTTTGTTATAATCCAAGTACGACTACGGTCGAAATTTTGTCGGCTCCGCCCATCGAGTGGATGACGCCGATGTTGCCGTCGGCTTTCTTAAACGGCGACTTGCCCAACAACTGCCACGCCACCTCGACGGCTTGATATACGCCGGTGGCGCCCATCACGTTGCCCCGGCTCTTAAGGCCGCCGCTGAGGTTTACGTTGAGGTCTGCCCCGGACTTAAGCAGGGCGAGCAGCTGGCCGCGTTGGGCGAGGCCGAGGGCCTCGGCGGCGAGTACGCCGAAGATTGAGTAGGAGTCGTGCACCTCGGCAGCGGCCACGTCTCTCGCCGTTATCCCAGCCATCTTGTAGGCCCGCTCGGCGGCCTCCTTAGCCGAGTACAACACGTCGTAGTCCTGCCTGGCGTTAAACGGCGTCGAGCTCGTCGCAGAGCCCATCCCCAGTATCCTGACGGCGCCCTTCCTATTGCATAGCACCGCGGCCGCCGCCCCGTCGGCCATGGGCCCTACGTCGTATAGCCTTAAGGGGTCGCTGACCAGCTCGCTGTCTAGCACGTCCTCTACCTTGGCCTGCTTCCGCATGTAGGCGTAGGGGTTAGACGCGCCGTTCTTATGCATTAGGACCGGCCAAAGGGCTAAGTCCTCGTATTTGTATTCGTACTTCTTCAGATACAGCTTGGCCATTATGGCCGCTTGGGCGGCCGGGGTCACGCCGAAGAACCTCTCGTAGACGCTGTCGGTGGCCGTGGAGTATATGTCTTGTTGTTGGTTGGACAAGACGTCGTTGGGCTTATCTACCCCCACCACGGCGACGCAGTTATATAGGCCCGACCTTACGGCGGAGGCTGCGAGGACCAGGGCCGAGCCGCCCGAGCCATCGGCGTTCTCTACCCTAAACGTGGCCACCTTGTCTAGGCCGAGCCTAGCCGCTATATAGGCGCCGAGCATTTGTTGCTTGTCGGCTTGCTCCGCCGTGGCCGAGGCGACGAATATTGCGTCTAGGTCGGGGTAGCCGGCGTCTTTGAGGGCCTCCTCGAGGACCTTGGCCCCCATCTCGTCTATATTTAAGGAGTAGTGCCTGCCCGTCTGCATCATCGCCGCCCCGTTAATCCACACGTCAATCATCGTAACAGTTTTATGCAAATAATTTAAATGTTGAGGATGGAGGTCGACGAGGCTGTAGGGCTGGTGGAGCAGGGGAAGCTAAAGCTATATGAGCTGGAGAAGGCGCTGGGGGACGCCAACAAGGCTGTCGAGGCCAGGAGGAGATTTCTGGAGAGGAGGCTGGGGCTGGAGCTCAAGGCCATAGGCTCCACCGTAATAGACTTCAACAAGGTGGTGGGCAGAAACATAGAGAACCCTATAGGCGCCGTCCAGATACCCGTCGGCGTGGCGGGGCCCATAAAGGTCGAGGGCGAATACGCCAAGGGCCTCTTCTACGTGCCCTTGGCCACGACGGAGGGCGCCCTGGTGGCCTCGGTGAATAGGGGCATGAAGCTTGTCACCGAGTCGGGCGGGGCGAGGGCGAGGGTCTTTAGGGACGGCATGGCGAGGGCCCCGCTCTTTAAGCTCCCGTCGCTCATAGACGCCGTAGACTTCGTCAGATGGGTCCAAGAGCACTTCGAGGAGATAAAGAGGGCGGCCGAGTCCACCACTAGGCATGGCCGCCTCAAGGAGGTGCAGCCCTTCATCGTAGGCGACAACGTGTGGCTGAGGTTCGTCTTCTCCACGGGCGACGCCATGGGGATGAACATGGCGACCATAGCCTCCGAGGCCGCCGCCAAGTACATCGAGGAGCACTACCCCAAGGCGCGGCTGGTCGCCCTAAGCGGCAATATGTGTGTGGACAAGAAGCCCAACGCCGTGAATTTCTTGATGGGCAGGGGCAAGACGGTAGTCGCCGAGGCCTTAATAGGGAGGGCCCTCCTCGAGGGGATGGGCGTAACCCCTGAGGCCGTACACGAGGTCAACGTGCGGAAGAACCTCTTGGGCTCGGCGCTGGCCCACTCATACGGCTTCAACGCGCACTTCGCCAACATAATCACGGCCATATTCCTAGCGACGGGCCAAGACGCCGCGCAGGTCGTCGAGTCCAGCATGGGCATTACTTGGACCGAGGCGAGGCCTGAGGGCCTCTACATCTCGGTCTATCTGCCCAGCCTCGAGGTGGGGACAGTCGGCGGCGGGACCGGCCTGCCGACCCAGAGGGAGGCCTTGGCCATGATGGGCGTGGCGGGCTCGGGCGATCCGCCCGGCACAAACGCGCTTAAATTCGCCGAAATCGTCGCGGCGGCGGTCTTGGCGGGCGAGCTAAACTTGATAGTGGCGCTGGCCAGAAACGAGCTAGCTAAGGCTCACCAAGCGCTGGGTAGGGCTAAGTAATTATCTGAGCAATTCTATGTGAAAATTGTCTTATTTTCGGAATTACATTCTCGATATGCCAAAGCGGATTTATAAATACAATGAGCCAACCCTTTTTATTCGGAAGCTCAAATATACCGACTTTATAGTTCATATATTTCACCATGACGTATTGGAAGTCGCCGAGGCTTTCGTCTTGGTTCTGCCTAATTATGTTGACTAGCTCTATGAGGTTCGAGATCTGCCTAAGCGTTTTGGCTGTGAGCGTGTTGGGGAGGTGGTGTATTATCGGCACGCCTCGTTGGTCTAATATCGTGACGCCTTGTATAACCTCGCCTATAACCTCTGTCAACAAAATTTTCTTGAGGTCTGTCGACGTCGTGGTCTTTACGTCGTTCTTATGTGGCGAAACGTAAATGACCATTAATTCACTTTTGACCAGCTCTTTATTAATCTTTCCCTCCACCGATATTACGCGCGTCCTCCTAAAGCCTTAAAATCCGCCCCCGCCCCTATCTCGTGGCCTTTGAGGAAGAGGAGGTCCTTGAAGAGGAGGAAGTGCGCGAATACGAGGGGGAGGAAATAGCGGAGTTTAAGATAAAGGGCGTCATCTCCACCTCTATACCGCCCTCTATAGCCCTCTCCGTCACGTACGACGGAGCCGAGGGGAAGGCCCTAGTGAAGCTCTACGACCCCTCCACCGACACGGTCTACTACTGGTACGACAACACGGGCCATAGGCCCTACCTCTTGACAGATCTCCCGCCCGAGGTCATAGCCGATAAGGTGCCCGAGGTGCTCAAGCACCCCGGCTTCAGCCACATGGAGGTGGTTAAGAAATACGACGCCTTGTCCAACAGGGAGGTCTTGATGACTAAGATATACGCCAAGGACCCCTTATCTGTCGGCGGCGGGAGGAGGTCTATCAGGGACCTCCTCCAGAAGACTTGGGAATCGCGCATAAAATACCACCACAGCTACCTCTTCGACAGAGGAATCGTCCCGGGGATGTGGTATAGGTCCAACGGCGCGGGACTCGCGCCCGTCCCCATAGAGATACCCGAGGAGGTGAAGGCGAGCCTCTCCAAGGTCTTCTCATCGGAGGACGAGAGGGAGGCGGCGGAGGAGTGGATCCCCTATTTCCAGGCGCCGATACCGCACATAAGGAGAGTGGCCATAGATATCGAGGTCTTTACGCCGCAGGAGAACAAGGTGCCCAACCCCAAGGACGCCGAATACGAGGTAGTCTCGGTGGCCTTGGTCGGAAGCGACGGCTTGAGGAGGGTCCTCGTGTTGAGGCGGCCCGGCATGGACATAGACCTAGAGGCCTTCAGCGACTTCGACTTCGAGGTCCTCTTCTTCGACAACGAATACGACTTAATATCTGAGGTCTTTAAGGTCATAACTCAATACCCTCTCGTCGTCTCCTTCAACGGCGACAACTTCGACCTGCCCTACCTCTACAACCGCGCCTTGGCCTTGGGCTTTAAGAGGGAGGAGATCCCAATAGTCGCCAGGCGCGACTACGTGACGGTGGCCCCCGGCATACACATAGACCTCTACAAGTTCTTCGCCATAAAGGCGATCGAGGTATATGCCTTCGGCGGCGTGTATAGGGGCGAGAGGGGCCTAGACGCCATAGCCTCCGCCGTGTTGGGCGTAGGGAAGGTGGAGAGACAGGAGTCCATATCGGCCATGCCCCTCGACGAACTCGCCGAGTATAACTACCGCGATGCCTTCATCACGCTCTACTTCACTTTGTATAACGACGAGCTGGTCATGAAGCTGATAATACTGCTCTCGAGAATAGCGAAGCTACCGCCCGAGGACCTAACTAGGTCGCAGGTGTCGGCTTGGATAAGGAATATGCTCTACTACGAGCACAGGAAGAGGGGCTGGCTAATACCAAATAAGGAGGATATAATCGCCTCTAGAGGGGGCGCGTACACAAAGGCCATAATCAAGGGCAAGAAATACGCGGGTGCCGTGGTCCTAGACCCGCCCGCCGGCGTCTTCTTCAACGTCTACGTCCTCGACTTCGCCTCGCTATATCCCTCCGTCATCAGCCGCTGGAATCTCTCCTACGAGACTGTCAATTGCCAAGAGAAGGAAAACGCGGAGAGGCCCATAGCCGAGCTACCCCACTGGATTTGTAAAGGGCGGAGGGGGATAACAAGCCTCTTGGTGGGGATACTCCGCGATTTGAGAGTCCACGTCTATAAGCGCCTGGCTAAAAACGCTCCGACGCCTCAGGAGAGGGCCCTATACGACGTAGTACAAAGCGCAATGAAGGTGTTCATAAACGCCTCCTACGGCGTATTCGGCGCCGAGACTTTTCCGCTGTACTGCCCGCCAGTCGCGGAGCTCACCACGGCGCTGGCGAGATACGTGATGACGAGCACGGTCCTAAAGGCCATCGAGGTGGGGGTCCAGCCCATCTACGGAGATACGGACAGCCTCTTCCTCATAAACGCCTCCGAGGACAAGATCAAGGCCATGATGGACTACGCGAATTCCTTGGGCATAGACATAGACCTCGACAAGGTGTATCGGTTCGTCCTCTTCAGCGGGAGGAAGAAGAACTACTTAGGCGTAACCGCCGACGGCGGCGTGATCATAAAGGGGCTCGTGGGCAAGAAGCGCAACGCGCCCGTCTTCGTCAAGGAGCTCGTCGACGATATAGTAAAGGAATTGAAATCAGTCCAGACCCTAGATGACGTCTTCAAGGTGAGGGACGACGTCTCGGCGCTGGTCAAGGAGTACGAGGCGAGGCTTAAGGAGCACAAGATCACGTTGGATAAGGTCGCCATAAAGACCTCCCTCAATAAGGACCTAGACGAATACACCAAGAATAAGCCTCAACACGTAAAGGCGGCGGAGCTCTTGGCCAAATACGGCATAAGGCTGGGCCGCGGCGACGTGATAAGCTACGTGAAGACTAGGGACTCCTTGGGCGTAAAGCCGGTGCAGCTGGCCAGAATCGACGAGGTGGACGAGAGGAAGTATTTGGAGTACATGGCGACGTCGGTGGAGCAGATATTAGAGGCGCTGGGGATATCCATGGAGGAGTTGAGAGGAGTGATGAAGCTCGCGTAATTACTCCTCCGCCTCGGCGAATTCTTGCAAGACGGCGTTTAGTATCTGTTCGTCGGATTTGTCGTCTATGTGGGGAGCCACGACCACCGCGTCGTCTATCTTCATATTGTCGCCTGTCCAAGTGCTGTTGTAGACCACCTCGAAGACCGGCACCGTGACCTCGATCTTGTCCCCCACCCTCTTGGGCGAAAACTCCCTGATCTTCTCCAACAACTCCTTAGTTATAGGGGCTGGGAACGAGAGCGTGACGAAGTCCCTCAATATTATGAAGTCCGAGAGGGTCGGGTTCCACCTCTGCAACAACTCGGCGCCTTTCCTCTTCACCGCCTCGAATACCTTGGCCTCCTCAACCGCCTTCTCCGCGACCTTGCCCCCGGAGATCCTCGCGACCAGGCTCACAGCCTATAGAACTCGACGCGTTAAAAATTTGGCGCCTTCAAGGCCCTATACGCCTCGAGGAATCTATAGGTGGCCGCTACGTCGACAAGGGCGGTGTAGAGGTAAAGCGCTGGGCCTAGGGCCGGCCTATACAGCTCGGAGACTATCGAGGCCAGGAATAGATATATCAGCCTCTCGCCCCTCTCCATAAACCCCACGCCCCTCATGGAGAGCCCCAGGGATTCGGCTCTGGCGCGCACATAGCTTATGAGGAACGTGCCGGCTAAAGCGGCTGTGAGGAGCGCGGGGCTACGCCAGGGGAAATAGAGGAGTATCACAGCGTCGGCCGCTCTATCCAGCGTCGAGTCCAACAAGGCGCCTGACCTAGTCGGCGACCCCCTCGCCCGGGCCACCGCGCCGTCCAGCACGTCGAGGGCCCCGACCACAGCTATGAAGACCCACGGCGGGACGCCGAGGGGGACGAGCCAAAGCCCCAGTAGGGCTACCGCTAAGGAGAGGGCCGTCACCGCGTCTGCGGGCAACGGTATGTATCTGCCTAGGGAGTCCAAGTTTATGTATTTCCTAAGCTTCTCTATCACGGCCGCGCCTCTGTGAGGGTTAAAAACGTCTACGCCCGGCAAAGCCCCTCATATACGCGGCTATGTAGGCGGCGCAGAACCAGCTCAAATAAGGCCTAGGCCCCAGCGAAACCCACACGGCTCGTTTAGCCAAGAACTCCTCGTCGGCTTGGCTCAGTCCGTCGTGGTCGCCGACCACGATTAAGGAGCCCCGCTCTATCTCTACCCTAGATATATCTATGCCCCTCTCGTGTAAGTAGTACACCGGCCTGCGCCACTGCGACACGACCTCCTTGAGGGAGCCCCTATATCTCTTCGCCCTAGCCACCTCAGCGGCCAACTCCCTAGCGCTTTTAGCCGAGGTGTGCTCGAGCTCGACGACCTCCTCGTCGCATAGGACTATGTATACCCTCTCGGCGCCTCCCCTCAGCGCCTCCAACGCGAAGTCTAGGAGGACGTCTGCCCTATTTTTTACTAAAGGCTCTGGAGGAAAGGGGGGCAAGCGACGTCGGTTTTAATAAGAAAGCTCACGCCGCGAGCGGCGCCCTCTTCTTCCTCTCCTCCCTAGCCCTCACCTTAATTAAGCCGAAGAAGATGGCGCAGTTTATACAATAGGTCCTAGTCACGAAGTACTTAGGTATAATCGCCCCTTGCTTCTCCAGCTCTCTGGCTAAGTCGGGGGGCACTGGGCTATAGGGTATTGTGACCCTCACCGCCTTGGAGCGGGGTATTAACTTGCCGCAGTTGTCGCAGTGGACTACGGGCTCGTGGCCCTTATCCCCTTTATGCCTACCTCGATTCTTGCGCTTTTTCGGCACGCTCGACTTCTCCGACCCCTATAAAAATATTGCCCTCAATAGCGCTCGGAGAGCCTGAGCCAGTAGTTGGCCCTCTTCTCGGCGCAGCCTAAATCGCGGAGGTCGGCGCCGCCCACGTCGGCCTCCTTGTCGAGCGGGATCCCCAAGGCGTCGGCGCCCAGGGCCTCGGCCGCCTTAATGCCGCACTGATCCTCGCCGCTCCAAGGCACCTCCACCACCCTCCCGCCTCTAGGGCCTTCTTGGCCTCCTCCAGCGTAGCGGCTTGAACGACTGAGGACCTCAGCCGCTCCCAAGCGCTCTTGCGTAGGTCTGCCTCGACCTCCTCCAGCAGGCTCTTCACGGAGTCCACGAGCTCCTTGATGGGCACGGAGTATTTGGCCAGGGTGTCCCTCCTGACGGCGGCCACGGCGCCCTTCTCCAAGTCTCTGCGCCCGATCTCCAGCCTTAGGGGGGCTCCCTTCAGCTCCCAGTAATAGAACTTCCAGCCCGGCGTCTTGTCCTCCCTAGAGTCGACGTACGTCCTAATCCCAGCCGCCGAGAGCTCCCTCGCAACGGACTCAGCCGCCGAGAGGACCTCCGCCTTCTCCTCGCCGTAATATATGGGCACGACGACCACTTGTATGGGCGCTGTTTTGGGCGGGAGTGTGGTGCCCGCGTCGTCGCCGTGTGTTATCAACATGGCCGCTATGCTCCTCTCAGATATGCCGTAGGACGTCGTGTGGACGTATTCGTGGGAGCCGTCGGGCTTTAGGTAAGCCACTTCGAACACCTTGGAGAAGTTCGTGCCCAAGTAGTGGACCGTGCCTATCTGGAGGGTCCTCCCGTCGGGCAAAACCGTGTCGAAGGCTATTGTGTAGACGGCGCCGGCGAATTTATCCCACTCGGGTCTCCTAGATATTAGGTAGGGTATGCAGAGGGCGTCGAAGAACTTCTTATATATATCGACGGCGAGCCTCACCTGCCTCTCGGCGTCCTCCCTATCCGCGTGGGCCGTGTGGGCCTCCTTAAACATGCTTATCTCCCTCACCCTAATCATGGGGTTCGTCATCTTTGTCTCGGCCCTAAAGACGCTGACTATTTGATATACGGCTAGGGGCAAGTCCTTGTAGTCGTGGATCCAGAGCTTAAACATCGGCATAATGGCCGTCTCCGACGTGGGTCTCAAGATGAGCCTCTCTCCCCCCTCGCCGCCCTTAGAGACCCAGAAGACCTCGGACTCAAAGCCCCTGATGTGTTGAGACTCCTTGCTGAAGAACTCGTAGGGTATAAAGACGGGGAATAGGACCTCTTGGTGGCCCGTCGAGTCGTGGAGCTCCCTTAAGAGCGCCTCGATCCTCCTCCTTATCTTCATGCCGTAGGGCATCCAGACGAAGGCGCCCTTGACCGGGTAGCGGATGTCGTATATCTCGGCCTCCCTAAGTAGCCAGTGGAACCACTCCATTAAGTTCCGCGAGAGCTTCTCCTTGGGGTGAGGCCTAGGGCCTCTAATGAGCTCCACGGTGGGAGAAATAGGCCATATAAAGAATATTGCCCTGCGCCGGGCCGGCGCCCGGGCCTACCGCCGCCCGCGCCGGGGCGCCTTGCCCCAGATAATAAAGCCCGTGAAGGGGCCGCCGCCCTCAGGCCTCACCTCGCCCGGCACCGCCTTCCACCGCCTCACCGATACCTCGGCCATATTTATGTCTAGGAGCCCTGCGCCGTACGCCGCGGCTAGGGATTTCTGGGCGTGCTCCACCGTGGTGCTGAACATGACGAGGGAGCCGCCGGGCTTGAGGGCCTCTAAGGCCGCGGGGAGCGCGCTCCAAGGATCCCCCATGTCTAAGACCACTGCGTCTAGGCCGGAGACGCCGAAGCCGGAGGCTGCGACGTCTCTGACGACGAGCTCTACCCTGTCCTCTAGCCCGAGCGACTTGAGGTTACGCCAAGCCACTTCGGCGAACTCCGGCCTCTTCTCGAAGGTGTACACCAGCCCCGACGGCCCCACGCGCCAAGCCAGCACGGCCGTCAAATGGCCTGAGCCGGTCCCCGCCTCCCCCACCAACGACCCGGGCCCTATCCCCGCCACTAGCGCTATAAACTCGGCGTCGGCCGGGTATACGACTTGTGTGGCGTGCTTAAGAGCCGGCGATATGTCATACAGCGTAGGCCTCAAGACGTAGAGCTCGTGGCCCAGCGAAGTCTTGACCGCGTCTCCGTACTCGGCGGCCTCTAGGTCCTCAGCCTCTATAAACCCCCGTATAGTCTCTATCCTCCTCCCCATATACCTCACCACTAGCCTATATCCGTCCCTAGAGGCTAGGAGGGCCCAATCCCCTCTCCTCACGGGCCTCCCCTACGCGCGCGCTTAAAAGTTTGTGATATAGCCGAGGAAGCCCTCGAGCGTAGCCTCGACGGCGCCCGCCGCCACTAGCCTATTCCACCTATTCACTAGCTCCCGGTACTGGGCCAGGGCCTCGTCGTGGGCCAGGGCCGCGGCGAACTCGGCATCAAACCCCTTGGCGCGCCCCCTCCCCAGGCCGGGGCAGAAGTCCCTCGCCGCCTCCACCACCTCGAACCTCACGACGCCGCCGTCTCTGGCGTAGACGAAGGGGTAGAAGACGCACGTGGTGGGCCTCGAGTCGTAGATAGAGCAGGCGAAGGAGAGGCCCTCTCGCTTGATAAATATACAGAACCCGTCCACCCTCTTCTTTAGGACTAAGTAGTGCTCCACGCCGTCTGATAATAGAAAGGCCGGAATCCCCCAATCGCCGACCTTGGGCTTGGGCACCTCCCCAGCGAACTGCAGAGGCCTCAGCCCAGTCCTCTCGACTATCCGCCGCACGTCTACGTGGGTTAGGGGGACCCAATAGAACCTACAACACTCGCCGCAGAGGAGGCACTTAAAGCGGATGCGGGGCCCTATCCAGCCCCCCACGATCAGCGTTTAACTAATAGCCAACAAGCCGCGTATACGCCAGGCCTAACCTCTACCATGGGCGGCTCTTGCTCCCTGCATATATCCATGGCGTAGGGGCAACGGGGGTGGAAGCGGCAGCCCTTGGGCGGATTCGCCAAGTTGGGCGGCTCGCCGGGGGCGACCTTCCTCTGCCTCAGCCTATTCTTGGGGTCTGGGTCGGGCAAGGCCTCTATTAGGGCTTGGGTATATGGATGGGACGGCTCCCTTATGACGGGCTTAAACGGGCCGTACTCCACGAGCTTTCCGGCGTACATTATAGCTATATAATCGCTGAAGTATTTCGCCGTAGCTATGTCGTGGGTTATATAGAGGAAGGCCGACTTATGCCTCTCCTGCACCTGCTTCAGCAGGTTGAGGATCTCTACCCTAACCGAAACGTCCAACATCGACACGGGCTCGTCCGCAACGACGAAGTCCGGGTTCATTATCACGGCCCGCGCTATGGCCACGCGCTGGCGCTGGCCCCCCGACAACATGTGCGGGTACTTATAGAGGAAGTCCTCAGGCGGCGTCAGTTTGACCTCCTCCAAAGCCCTATACACCCTCTCGAGCCTCTCCTCTCCGGGGACCCCGTGTATCATCAACGGCTCCTCCAATATGAACTGTATGCTGTGGTATGGGTGTAGGCTGGAGTAGGGGTCTTGGAACACGACGCCCACCCTCCTCCTAAACCACCTCCTCAGCTCGCTCTCCTCTTGCGCCGATATATCCGCGCCGTCGAAGTACAGCTCGCCGCCGGTGGGCTTCAAAAGCCTTATGAGGGTTCTGCCCAATGTGGTCTTGCCGCTGCCGGACTCGCCGACGACCGCCAGAGTCTCCCCGCGCGATACGCTTAGGCTTACGTCGTCAACTGCCTTAACATATATAGGCTTAGAGAATAAGCCGCGTTTCAACGAATACCAAGTCCTAAGCCTGTGCGCCACCACAAGCGAATCCCCGCGCACCCACGGCGTGTCGCTGAAATCCTTCTCTAGAGCGGGCACGGCCATGTTATCTCCCCGATATAAATTCTTGGTATAGCCAACACGCCGCTAGATGCCTCCTGCCGCTCCACGGCTTAAGCTCCGCGTAGGGCGGCTCTTTGGCGTCGCATATGCCCTTGAGGTTCCTCTCGACGTAGTAGGGGCAACGGGGGTGGAAGCGGCAGCCGGGCGGCGGGCTTATGAGGCTGGGGACCTCGCCGGGTATAGAGGCCAGCTGCTTATCGATGCGGAGAGTGGGCATGCTGGACATCAAGCCTTGGGTATATGGGTGCGCCGGCGATGAATAGATGTCGTCTGCGCTGCCTATTTCGGCTATTTTTCCGGCGTACATAACCGCGATCGAGTCGGCCAATTCGCTGGCTAGGGCCAGGTCGTGTGTAATAAATATATAGCTCAACTTCATTCTAGCCTTCAACTCCTTTAGGAGGTTCATTATGTTGGCTTGCGTCATGACGTCCAGCGCCGAGGTGGGCTCGTCGAGTATTAAGACCTTGGGGCGGGTCATTAGGGCCATCGCGATGACTACGCGCTGCTTCATTCCCCCCGAGAGCTGATGGGGGTATCTATACACGGTATCCCTGGGCAGCCCCACGGACTCGAGCGAGTCCATGGCCAATCGGAGTGCCTCAGCCTTGGGGACTCCTCTGAGCAACAAGGGCTCTATCATCTGCTCGCCTATAGTTATGACTGGGTTAAGCGCGTTCATAGAGGCTTGCGGGACCATCCCTATCTTCCACCACCGCACCTCCCTCCTGAACTGGTGCTCCGGCATATGCAATATCTCCACGCCCTCTAGGTACACCTCGCCGTCGACTAAGGCCACATTCCGCTCCCATACGCGGGTCAAGAGCTTGGCCAGGGTGGATTTGCCCGAGCCAGTCTCGCCGACTATGGCCAAGGGTCTCGCCCTCCTCCAGCTCGAAGCTTACGCCGTCTAGGGCCTTGAGTACGCCCCTAGTCGTCTGGTAGTAGAGCCGGGCGTTTCTGACCTCTAGGAGCGGCATAGCCCTACGCGTGCCTCAGCCTCGGGTTAACCACGGGCTCTAGGCCCATGGCCACCAATATAAACGTGACGGCGGTAAACGCTATTAATAGGCCTGGCGGGACGACCCACCACCAATAGCCCGAGGTCAACGCGCCGAGCTCGTTGGCGTAGGCCAATATATTGCCCCAAGTCGGCAGCTGGGCTCCGGCCAAGTTGAAGAAGTTGAGCGCTGAAAGCGTTAGTATGCCGCCGGGGACGTTGACCACTAAGAGGTAGAGCGTATAGGGCATGACCATGGGCAATATGTGGTTTCTCAAGATCCAGAACCTCCCGGCGCCCGCGGCCGTGGCTAGGTCTATGAATTGCGAGCTCCTTATCTGCATCACCATGGACCTTATAATACGCGCCGAGCCTCCCCAAGACACGAGCGCCAAGAAGACCACGGCGTCCCAAATACTCCATTGGAAGAGCACGGAGAAGACTATTAGCAGGGGGAAGGCCGGGAGCAGTATGAAGAAGTCCGTGACCCTGGTCAATACCTCGTCGGCGATGCCGCCGTAGAACCCAGCCATTATGCCTATTAACACCGCTATAGTCACCACTATCAGCGCAGTCACGAGGCCCACGGCTAAATCTATGGGGAAGCCCGCCAAGAGGCCCTGCCATAGGTCGCGGCCCATGAAGTCCGTGCCCATAAGCCCATAGGCGCCTCCCTCAAGCACGAAGGCTATCTGGTCCTTGTTCAGCTTAATAGAGGGCGATAACAAGTATATAGTCACAGTGAACTTATAGGTGCCGTCTAGGGGGACTAGGCGGCCGGACTCAACTGCGTAGAAGAGGTTGGGTATAGCCGAGGACGAGGCGGGCAGAGGCCCCGAGTAGCCGAGGCCTTGATAGAACGACAAAACCTCCGAGGATATCTGCGGCAACGCGCCCACCGCGATGAACTCCCTATTTATGCTTATGGGCCCCAGCTGGAGAGTCTTCCCGTCGGGCCTCT
>JZWT01000150.1 GCA_000960885.1 Thermoproteus sp. AZ2
TAGATATACAGGAGAGGGCCTCCGGCATCTATAAATCGCTCTTGAGGGCCCCCCGCACGGAGGCCAACGTAATCGCCCTAGGCAAATATAGGAGGTTCCTAGGCTGACCCCCTCCCGAAGAAGCAGTAGAAGCCCACAGTAGCCGCGGCGTATAGGCTGGCGGTTATGTAGAAGGGCAGGGACAACATGCCGAGGCCGTAGAGGTAGCCGCTTATCGAGGGGCCCACGGCGCGCGGGAGGGCATCTAGGAAGCCGATCATCGCATAGCCCCTCGCCCGCTCGTGTTCAGGGATTAGCCCAGCCACAAATGAGGAGAATAGGGGTGTGGCCATATTCATTGCGGCATTCCTAGCGATATAGATGGCGGCCGCCGCCGAGTAGGTCGGCACGAGGGGCATTAAGACGAGGAACAATACGCCGAGGGATTGTGTGTAGACTATGGCCCTCGCCCTCCCCCACAGCCTAGATAGGCGGGGGGCCGCCAAGGTGGCCAGAGCAAGAGCGGCGTTAGAGGCGGCGAATACGGGGCCCAGCTCGGCTTGGTTGACGCCGAACCTTAGGTAGAACCAGAGCGAGAGCATCGGCAATAATATGCCGGCGCCCATCCCTATCAACGCGTTGATGGATAGCCGGGCCACCTTAGGGAACGACTCTATTTTGAACGAGATCTCGCCGGTGCCTCGATAGCTCTCCCTCACGGCGGCCACTAGGGCGGCTGAGGCCGCCACTATGGGTATCTCGGCTATTATGGAGCCCCTTAGTGTGAGCACGCCCGCGATTATGGAGCCGACCACGGAGAGCGCCGTGTTCGCCGCCGAGGATACGGACATGTCCCTATCTAGGTCGGCCGCCTTCTCGGCCATAAGCGCGCTCACAAGCGCGCCGCCCGACATAAAGGTCAAGAGCAATACGCCGTATGGGTTGCCCGACGCCAACACCGCAAGGCCGGCGGCGCTTATGGCTCTATTCAATACGACGAATTTGACGCGCCCATATGCGTCGCCTAGAGCGGATAAGATAAGCGAGAGCGCCGCCCCTATAAACGTCTGTGCAGTTATTAGGAGGCCTACCCGCGCCGGCGAGAGGCCTAAGGAGTATAGGTACAGCGAGAGGACCACTTGGTTCATGCCCCACAAAACTCCGCCGATGGACGAAGCGGCTATCAACAACGCCTCGTCCCTAGAAAACATCGCGTATTACGAGACGACCTCGGCCGTTATAGAGGGGCTGATAATGACTTGGCCGTTGGCGAAGGCGACGTGGGGGAAGGAGATGAGGAGCTTAACGGTAGAGCCCGGCGAAATCCTCATGCCCCCCGTTATGTGAACCTTAAACACGGCGCTGGGTATACGCGCGGTTACGTTCACGCCGCCTATTTCGACCGTGGCGCTGGAGATCGTGAAGAAGACCTCGTTGTATTGGCCGGGCGGCACTGAGGCCGTGGCCAAGAGCTGGGGAGTAGAGCTCAGGGCGATGGTCTTAGAGCCGTTGAAGACGACGACCCACGGATTCCCAGACGCGTTGACCCTATGAAGCGCAAGCGAGGTGAACGTGATGTAGATGGCTAGTTGTTGCGGCGGCGGGTCCTGGACGTAGACCTCTAAAGTGCCGGGGGCAAAGGCGAAATAGGCAACCGCTAGGGCCAACACCACCACTACCACGGCGATAGCGACGCCGACGGCTTTAGATAGGCCTCGCATAGCCGAATAAACTCGCGGTATTAAAAGCATAAACCGATAAAAAGGCCTAGGAGAGGCGCCTCATGGATAAGCAGATCTCCGGCATATTGGCAGGCGTAGGGGCCATCCTCGCCGCGATAGGCCCCTTCGGCCACGGAGTGGCCGGCGCCGTCGGCGCAGTCCTCCTATTCGTCGGCTTAGCGCTCTTGGCCGACTTCTACGGCGATAGGGCTATGCGGGAGGACGCGACTATGTGGTTCATACTCGCGTTTATAGCCACGGTAGTCCTCGCGTTCGCATTCGGCGCCGCCATATCTTCGTTTATTGCAGAGCTGCTCTCGGGACGCCTATTATTCTCGGCGGTTTCTCTAGCCGTCGGGCTCGCGGGCCTTATAGCCTCCTGGCTCCTCTACATTTATTCCGGGCGGAAGTTTAAGAACATAATGGATTCTCTGGCGGCTAAGACGGGGGAGGGGCTTTATAGAACCGCCGGGGACCTCTACCGCTGGGGCGCCGTATTGGTGATAGTAGTGGTCGGAGTCCTCCTATTGGCTGTGGCCTATATAATTGCCGGGGTGGCGCTCTTAATAACGGCCCTAAAATAGCTTAGATCCACCCCCTGGCCTTCATCGCCTTGTATATTCTCTCTATGGCTATTACGTATGCGGCGTCTCTCATGGTTTTGCCCGTCCCGGATATCCACTTGTCGTATACCCTCTTGAAGTTGTTCGCCATTATGGCCTCCAGCCTCTTCCTAGTCTCCTCCTCGTCCCAGATATACCACTGGAGGTTCTCGACCCACTCCAAATACGACATAATTACGCCGCCTGCGTTGGCCAATATATCCGGCACGACCACGGCCCCCCTAGCGTACAACGCCTCCTCAGCCTTAGGCGTAGTGGGGCCGTTAGCCCCCTCGACAATTAGCTTAGCCCTAACCCCGCCAACATTATCCTCCCTAACAGCGTTCTCCAAAGCCGCCGGCACCAAGATATCGACGTCGGCCGAGAAGACGGCCTCCGGGTTGGGCGTGATGGGCGCGTTGTTGACCTTAGCTATAATCTCCAACAGATCGGGGCCTTTGACCCCTCTAAACTTCTCAACGACGTCCACTATTCTGAGGCCGCTCTTATTTGAGACAACGCCCTTAACCTCTGAGACCGCCACCACCTTTGCGCCCATCTTTTCTAGCCAATAGGCGCTCCACATGCCCACGTTGCCTAGGCCT
>JZWT01000151.1 GCA_000960885.1 Thermoproteus sp. AZ2
TTGCTATACGCCGAATCCCCCGGGCCTCCGCTCCCGTTGGGCTCGGCCTTGGACTTAAAAGTCGGCGAGTACGTCGTGGCCCTGGGCTACCCCTTAGCTATGCTGGATAGGCCCACGGCTACCCTAGGCATAGTTTCAGCGGTGGGCAGGTATTTGAGGGTAGGCGATAGGGTCTTCGAGGGGCTCATCCAAACCGATGCCGCTATAAACCCGGGCAACTCGGGCGGGCCGTTGGTGACGGCGAACGGCTACGCTGTGGGCGTAAACAGCGCAATTATAGCCGGGGCGCAGAACATAGGCTTCGCCGTCCCGATAGACCTGGTGAAGATAATGTACGACATGGTGAGGCGCTATGGCCGCTACGTGAGGCCGTCCCTAGGCGTATTAGTGGCGCCGCTCAATAAGGCGTTGGCCAAGGCGTACGGGATGCCGGCATCTAGGGGGCTCTACGTGGCCGAGGTTTTGGCGGGCTCCATAGCCGATAGGCTCGGCGTAGAGCCCGGCGATATAATAATAGCCGTTAACGGCGAAGGGGTCTCTAACACCTTCGAGCTGAGGGTAGCCGTGGCCGAGTCGCTCATAAACAACAAGCCTATTAGGCTTAGGGTAATAAGGCGCGGCAGAGAGCTAGAGCTGGAGTAATCACCTATGAATAAAACTGAAAATTTATATATGCTAAATAGGGCTCCGCCATGACGTGGACTGAATACGTCTTCGCGCGGAGGCTGGGCAAGGCGCCTTCGCCCGGCGACGTGGTGGAGCTCGCGCCCGACCTAGTCGGCTTCCACGACTTAACGGGCTACCACGTGCTTGAGATGATGGAGAAGATGGGAGGGGTTAAGGTCTTCGACGTCGATAAGCTCGTCGTCGCCTTCGACCACTTAGCCCCGGCGCCCACTGTGCGCGCGGCGGAGATCCAGGTCTACATAAGGAGGCACGTCCGGTCCATAGGCCTTAAGAATTTCCACGAAGTCGGCGAGGGCATACTGCATCAACTAATACTGGAGAAATACGCGCTCCCGGCGCAGTTCGTCTTCGCCGCCGATTCGCACACAAACACCGCCGGCGCAGTTGGGGCCTTCGCCCAAGGGATGGGGGCGTCGGATATAGCGGCTATGTTGAGGCTCGGCAAGACGTGGCTCGTGGTGCCTCAGCCCATAAAGATAGAAATACGCGGGTCGCCGTCCGCGGCCGTCACGGGGAAGGACGTGGTGCTCCACCTCCTCTCGGTCTATAAGGCGGAGGGGCTCAACGGGCGCTCAGCCGACGTCTACGTCGAGAGGCCTAGGGACTTCCCCATGGACTACAGGGCCACCGTGGCCAACATGTCGACGGAGCTGGGGGCAGACGCGCTCATGTTTGTCCCAGATGAGGAGACCAGGGCCTACTTAGAGAGGACTAGGGGGGCGGCGCCCCATATAGACTTCAAGCCCTCGGGCAAATACGCCGATGAGTACGCCGTGGAGCTGGAGAGGCTGGAGCCCTTAGTGGCCGCGCCCCACAGCGTCGACAACGTGAAGCCAGTCTCGGAGGTCGAGGGAGTGGAGGTGGACCAAGTCTTCATAGGCTCTTGCACCAACGGCAGGCTCTCTGACATAGAGGCGGCCGCAAGGATACTCAAGAGGGGTAGGGCGAGGGCGCGCTGCATAGCGGTGCCCGCCTCCTACGCCGTCTTTAGACAAGCCCTAGAGGCCGGCTACGTAGATGTGTTGACTAAGGCGGGCTGCGTAGTCACCTACGGCACTTGCGGCCCCTGTATAGGCGGCCACTTCGGCGTATTGGGGCCGGGGGAGGTGGCCGTCTCCACGAGCAACCGCAACTTCTTAGGCCGCATGGGGGCGAACGACTCTAAGGTCTATCTAGCCAACGCCTATACGGCGGCGGCCGCCGCCTTGGAGGGGAAAATAGTAGACCCGAGAAAATACCTCTAGCAAAGGGCTAGGGCCCTGGTGGGACCTCCTTCTCCTCCTCTTATTTTTATAGGCGCGAAGACGAAGAGCGCCTCTCCATCTCTGCATTCTTTGAGGACTTTATCTAAGTTTGTTAAGCCTTCTATGACCAGCGCTCCGCTCGAGAGCAACTTGTAGTGCACGTAGACGACGTCGTCTCTCTGCACTCTAGGCGGGTATGGATAGCCGGGGACGCCGGCGTAGCCTGCTATTGAGAGGGCCTCAGTCCCCACCGCGGCTACGCCGGCCTCCGCTAAATAGTCGGCGGCATCTCTGGATAGGTACGGCCAATTGTAGAGGAACTCCTCGGTGCCCCACTTAGCCGAGAAGCCCGTGTACAACATAACGGCGGCGCCCCTAGCCACCTTAGGCCCAAACCTCCTCAAGTCCTCCGCCGTAATGGCCTCGCCCGGCTTTTTATCGCTGAGGTCTAGCACATAGCCGCGCGCGATAAAGCGGCTGACGGGGACAGCCTCTATAGTGGCGCCGCCCGGCACGAAGTGCCTGGGCAGATCTATATGCGTGCCGCTGTGGACTCCCATGTCCACCCTAGATAGCGTCACCTCGCCGTATTTCTCGCCCACCCTCACGTATTCGTGCCTAAAGGGCGGGTCGCCGGGATATGTGGGCATCCCGTTGTAGAGCTCGTGGCTTAGATCTATCGCCTTTATCTTGCCCTCGGAGAGGGCCTTAAATAGCTGGTCCATAATGCACTCATGCCCCCAATATATAAGCCAAGCGTCGTTACGCCCCTTGCAGTCTATCAGCCTCGACACGGCTTCTATATCAGAGTATAGCCGCGCCCTTCTCGGTTATCTCGACGACGGTGCGGGGGCCGAACATCGTCAGGGCCTTCCTCACTCTTATGAGGCCGGCCTCCTCGAGGGCCTCTAATGTACTGGAGCGAGCTCTTGGGGGATCCAGCGCTCTCTGTATATCCGT
>JZWT01000152.1 GCA_000960885.1 Thermoproteus sp. AZ2
CCAGGTAGTGTATTTTTGTTCCTTTTAGGGGTTCTGGGTGTATGCCTGCTGTGGGGCCGATTAAGATATTAACTCCTTGAGATTTTTCTAAGATTCTGTCTATTGTGAAGTTTAGAAGTGTCATGCCGGTTATTATTAGGGTTTTACATTTAGGTAGGAGGAGTTCTTCCTCAATATCTGAGTATGATTTTAGTCTTAGCTCTTTTGATCTTTCGAAAACCCATACCTCCTTACCCTCCTGCCTAAATCTCTCAGCGAGGGGGTACATATTGCCTATGAAGCATATGGGTTCTCCACCTATGGGTATTTCATTGCTTGGTGTTACGTTTGGGAGGTAGTATTGAGAGACTGCATTAGCCATAGCAACCCCCAACACTCTATTCAATGGATTTAAATCCAACAACATCTCCACAACCTCCTCCAAACGCGGCTCTTTAACATCCCTGCCCATGTCGTGGAGATCCTCCCTAGGGATGTGAGAAAAACCTAAAGCCCTACCTCTAGGCCCCTCAACCACAACATAACAACCCCTTAAACAGAGGCAATAATCCACAATCTTAAGACTCTCCACTCTCTCTGCAACCCACTCACCAACCCGCTTGATCAGTACGAAATAAGTGAAAACTAAAACGCTTTTATAAACGCTCAAAAGATCAAAACCACCATCCTACTAAATCATTAATGGTAAACTCTATGCAGTAAATCTTGCCGAATCTTAAACCAGCATCACATTGCGATGCCTCAATTCACAAATCTCTGCAGACCCGAACCTCCTTACATACGTAACTACGTCTTGCACGTACTCCCGCTCCGTCACTATTACTAAAACACCCTTCTTCACGTAATACCCCACCACACCTCTCAACCTAGATAACTCCCCATCCAACTCCCTCGAGAGAAAGCCTACAGCAAGAGAGAAATCCCTCGCAATTCTTAAAAATGCGTAGAAATCACCATCAGCAAATGCCTCAATTGCTCTCCTCCCCTCAGTATCGAGGACCTTACGGAGCCCTTGAAGCATGGCTGAGGTCTCCATAGGCTTCATGTGCACAGTCACGACTGTTAGGGGTGGGCAGTTGTAATTAATTGCGTGGCCTATGCCTGGCGCGCCTGGTTTTGTCCTTACGACTAAGCAACCGCCGGTGTATATAGCTAATACATCACCAAGCCCGGTTCCAGCAGTAACCTCAGCTACATGTGCCTCTTGGAATGCCTTTAGTGAGAGGCCGTGTAGCCTTACGTGCTTGGCGATGTTTAGGACTGCAGATCCTGCGTAACCAAAGCCTAGTGGGTATGGTGAATGAATCTTAATTCCAAGGCCATCCTCCACAGACACACCGTTATAATAAACTCCAGATCCCGTAAACCTCACAATAGCATAATCTAACAAAAGCCCAGCACCTAAGGAACCAGTACTTAACGGGTTCTCTGTGTAGTGTGGGAGCCAAAAGCCAGTGACGTGGTGTGGAATTAAGAGTTGCATCTCTTTTCCAGGATTTTCATTGTTGTTTGTGAAATTCACATTCGACGTCGAGTTGCATTAGGCCATAAGTTATATTTATATTTAGTTGATGGTAATTAATTATGGAATCTACTGCTTACGAGGCGTTAGGGGCAACTCTACAGCAGTTAACGCAGTACCCAGCAAATTAACAACACGGATAAGAAAATAGACGAATTAATAAGCTCTTTAACTCAATAAGTTAGTGATATGAATAAAAAGGTGGATGAATTAATGAATAATATGAATCAATCAACCACGACATTAAACCAACGAATAGGCAAAATACATGAACTCCTTACCGAGATTATAAAAAGCCACCACCCCTAAACCCAACATGAGAATTATGGCAATTAACCAGAATGAAAATTTATAAAGAACGTCTGTCCATAGACCCGTGATTCCGCCCAGCCATCCTAGGTATAGGTCCCTGCTGGAGAGAGAGCGTGTGGTGGAGGGGGTGAGGGAGGGTTTTGTGGCTCTTCAAGGCCTTATTGCGCAGGGAAGGGGGGAGTGCTTTGATTACTTAATTGGTGAGGCTACGCAACCCTTTGCCGTTAGGGCTATTGAGGCGGCGGCTGCGGCGCTCCTCACGGCTAGGCATCCGGTAATAAGTGTTAATGGTAATGTGGCGGCTTTAGTTCCTAGTGATGTTGTGAAATTGGCTAAGGCTGTACCTGCATACCTCGAGGTTAATCTCTTCTACCGTAGTCGGGAGAGGGAGGAGAGGATTGCGGAGGTTTTGAGGAGGTATGGTGCTCAGGAGGTGTTGGGGGTTGGTGATGATGCTGCGTGTGTCATACCGGAGTTATTTTCTGAGCGTAGGAGAGTGAGTTGTAGGGGGATTTATGTTGCTGATGTGGTTTTAGTGCCGTTGGAGGATGGAGATAGGACTGAGGCTTTACGGAGGATGGGTAAGACTGTAATAGCCATTGACTTAAACCCTCTTAGTAGGACGGCAAGGATGGCATCCATAACCATTGTGGACAATATTACTAGGGCGTTACCACGCCTCATAGAAACCATAGAGAAGATGAAGAATATTGACAGGGAGAAATTACGTGAGGAACTAATGAAATATGACAATAAGGCCATCTTAGCAAGTGCCCTTAGGCATATTAGGAAGAGGTTAGAGGAAATTGAAAAAACAAGAAACACTCTAAACTCAGTATGGTTGAGTGTTGGCATTTCTAAGTGGCAAGCATGTAGGGTACTGTTTTCTCTTCATTACTTTGTGTATTGATGAATTCTCTTTAGCATGAAAGCACATTTTTAAGTGGGGTGGATTTGATTTCTAAT
>JZWT01000153.1 GCA_000960885.1 Thermoproteus sp. AZ2
TGGTTTGAGGTTCACCCCAATTACTTGAATTGGTACCAGTTGCTTGTCCGCCTACAAAAGACTATGGATGAGTACGCAGCCGGCTGGGGTATGTTCTATGTCACTAACACCTACCTCCTTAACCGCGGTTGGGAGCTGCTGCACATGCTTGAGGAGGACTTTAGATACGCCGCTGCGGCGAACCTCCACGAGTTGTTAAGGGTGTGGGAAGTCTATCACCGTCTAATTGCTGGGCAGGCCCTTGTTTACTCGATGATGAATAGGAAGGAGAGCAGGGGCTATTACTTAAACGCCGATTATCCATACATTGATGAGGAGAATTGGCACGTCTTCACACATGTAAGAAGAGACCCGAAGACTGGCCAATGGAGTTTCCGCACTAGCCCAGTAATACATATAATACCATAATAAATAATTCCAAATAACCACTAAATTAAAATATTAAAATATTTTTCTATATCTTGTCTAGTGTAAAGTAGAGATAGAAATAGTTTTGCGATAGCTTACCTCTGCCGCCTTAATTTCTTCTCGTTTGCGTTGGTATTACTCGATGCTTTCTCGCTATCGCGGCACTGGCTAGACGCTTTAACGTCTATAAAGAGCTTTATGCTTTCTTTATCGACGTGTGTCAGTCGTCAAGTAATGAGTCTTCTATTTAGCGCCACCACCAATGCGCAAAATACCCCTTCACTGGCCTTGGGAGAAACGGCCGCCTTAGATCTTTAAGGCTGACTTTTTTCCCACCCTAAAGGGTTTTCTTTAGGTGGTTCGTTGGTTTGTAGTACACAGCCTTCATCCTCACGGCTTTATAGCCAGTGAGTAGCGTCGTCAGTATCGCTCACCCTCACTTCGCTTACCCAGTGATGGGTCGTAGGGTAAGCCTTAGGCTTAATTGCCTTATTCCTTGGGCAGGAGAGGCCGCTAGCATAGGGACTCGGGTATGTAAAACCACGTGGAGACCGATGGGTGTAGGAGTAGGTATAGAGAGTTAGTGGGCTTTACGAGGTTTACTGCAAGAAAGTCCTTGAACAAGTTAATAAGGATTGCATTATTCACAACGAAGGTAAGCATCAATATTGTGAATAACACTTATTAACAGATGTTCCCATTATTTGTTAATAAATTTTAAATTAATTCCATAGACCGTATCCTGTGCATGAGCCTCATGGAGGTAGGCTAGTTTATAATGTGATTGAGGATATAGATAAGGCTAAGTCGTTTTGGGAGATTAAAACTAGGCTCGAGATAAAGCCTACCCTGGGCCCCGATGGCTCACCGATTAGGAATCCATATAGAGAAATAATGTCTATTGCATATGGCTTCTTCAGTCCGTTGGAGGGCTTCATGACGAGGAATGAGGTAGAGTCGGTGCTTAAGGAGAGACGTCTTTTAAGTGGGTGGCTTTTCCCATTCCCCATAATCTACGACGTCACGGAGGACGAGATCAAGGCCGCTGGCGTCAAGGTAGGGGATGACCTATTACTAACGCTTAAGGGGAGGCCACTCGCTGTGTTAAAGGTAGAGGAGATTTGGAATCTCGGTGATAGGAAGGAGTTGGCCGATGCGACTTTCGGAACGCCGGAGAAGAACCGTGAAGTTGTGAGGGTGCGCTTTGACGAGAAGCACCCTGGCTGGCTTATCTATCGCTCTATGAAGCCCATGGCCATAGCTGGGAAGGTGACTATAGTGAATCCGCCTAGGTTTAAGGAGCCTTATGACCGCTTCTGGATGCCTCCTGCGGCTTCGCGGAAGTACATTGAGAGTAAGGGCTGGAAGATAGTTGTAGCGCACCAAACGCGTAATGTTCCACATATGGGCCACGAAATGCTTATGAAACGTGCCTTATTCGTATGCGGTGGCAATAGGCCTGGCGACGCCGTCCTCGTCAACGCCATAATCGGCGCTAAGAGGCCCGGCGATTACGTGGACGAGGCCATATTGGAAGGCCACGAGGCACTTAACAAAGCCGGCTATTTCCACCCGGATAGGCATGTGGTCACCATGACGCTGTGGGATATGAGGTACGGCAATCCCCTCGAGTCTATTTTGCACGGCATTATTCGACAGAACATGGGGGCCACGCATCACATGTTCGGCCGCGACCACGCCGCTGTCGGTGAATATTACGACCCATACGCCACGCAATACCTGTGGACTAGAGGCTTGCCTAGCTATGGCATAAACGCCCCGCCAAATAAAGTAGATAAGGGGCTTAAGATAGAGCCCGTCAACATGGGCGAGCTGGCGTATTGCCCTAAGTGCGGCGAGTACACCTACCTAGGCATGTCTTATGACGATGTGAAGGAGCGGCCTCTCTGCAACCACACGCCGGAGAGGATCTCCGGCTCTTTCCTCCGAGGCATACTTATTGAAGGCCTGAGGCCTCCTAAGTTAGTTATGAGGCCGGAGGTTTATGAGGTTATTGTTAAATGGTGGCGGGTGTACGGCTATCCCTTCGTGACTGAAAAATACTTAAAACTTAAAGAGGAGGAGCTTGAGGTGAGACTATGACGTACAAAATAGGCCTCGTAATAGATGATAGGCGTTTCGAGGCGATAAAGGATCTGTCGCTAGCGTCTTCGCTTAAGTCTATGTTCGCCGGCGAACTAAGAATGCTAGATATAGAGGTGGACGACGTAACTGCTAAGAAGATACTCGAGGCCTTCCCCTCGGCCAGGATAGACGCAAGAGGTTACCTAGAGGACCTCCCTGTGTCCTTCAAAAGGGCCCTCTTCGACGCATTGGTGAAAAATAGAGGTGCTGTTAAGGAGGCTCTCGAGGAGATCTTGAAGAA
>JZWT01000154.1 GCA_000960885.1 Thermoproteus sp. AZ2
ACGCGGCGCTTTGCGGAGAGCCACGCGAGCATCTCCCCGACCTCGCGTTTGTGCGACCTCACGACCAGCCAGAAGTAAGTCAAATTCATACGATCATCTAGTAGGACAGGCCCGGCCGCGGATGGGGCCGAGGCAGGGAATTCGATCACGACGAGGGGCGAGCCTCCGATGTCCAATGCCTGTATCACAAAGCGCGGGCTGAAGCCGATACGCAACTCATAGGAGCCAAGGCTCAGGGCCTTAAGAATATTGGCAGATCTGTAACCGGCACCTCGGCAGAGACGGCTTGAACCAGAGGATTGGTTTCGGCCAAGGCTTGACCCTGGGTTTGGTTTGTTTCCATGCTCTCATGATTTTGCTAACATTTAAACCTTTCGGGGCCGAAACCTTTAAATACCCGTGTTTTTCATTAACTCATGCCTAAACTGAGCGATTTATTAGAACTACCAGAGCCCGATTCCCTCAGTGCGAAGTATGGCAAGGCCTTTGAACACGCCGTCTTAGTCCTGCTCAGAACAAAAGACTCAGTGGCCGCGGCAAAGGCCTTCCTGGAGGGCTACGGCGAGCCCCACCCAGGCGCATTTAACAAAATAAGGGCTTTAGCGCCATGGGCGAAGAGGGTAAAGGAGGCGCGGGCGGCGCCGCCTGTGGTAGCCAAGATAGACGGCGCGCTTCTGACGGCGCAGGCCGACTTTTTAGTGGAGTACGAGGACGGGAAGAAGGAGATAGTGGAGCTGAAGAGCCATATAATAAAGAGGGAGGAGTGGAGGGTCAAGGCCGAGTGGTCCTTTGCGGCAAAGGTCATGAGGATGTTATACCGCCGCGCCGGCTACGACTACCCCGTTAGGCTCATATATTTCGTGCTGGAGAGGGGCCTCGCAACGCCTGAGGAGGAGGTCTACATGTATCCCAAGGACGAAAAAGACGACGAACACCTCCTCAAAACCCTGGAGGAAAGGCTGAGGCATGTGCGCTAACATGTACGCGGCCGAGGCCGAGCTCGGCACGGCCGTTAAGAGGATCAAATTATCGGAGGGGGCGCTGATACGCACCAGCGACGGCGGCTATTTCTATGCTACGCGCAACGGGCTGTATCAGGCCGTTGTGGCGGCCGTGAGGCCTGGATTTGAGGTGGTGTTTGTGCCGCCCTTAAACAAGTACGTTGTCCTATATCGCGATGGCGCCGTGCGCTGGGTTGACGGCCGGGAGTTAGCCAAGCTGTTGGCCGAGGCGCGCGGGAGGCCATGAGGCCGCTAGGGGCCAGGCTAATTAAGTACGTGTTGAGCCGGGGGGAGATGCCCTACGCGAAGCTCATGAAGGTGCTGTTCTTAATTGACCGCCACCTGTATCTGCGCCACGGCTATACGGTTTTCGCGTGGCGGCTCTATAAGTACGGCCCCTTCTCTAGCCAGGTACTCGATGCGCTGAGCGAGCTGGAGGCTGAGGGGCGGGTGGAGGCGCGCGTCGAGCGTAGGGGCGATGGGTATTCCGTAGCCTATAGGCTTGAGCCCCAAGCCGCGCCCGAGCTACCGCCGGAGGTGAAGGAGGCCGCCGATAGGGCGTTGGCGCAGTGGGCGGACAAAGAGCTCGGCGAGTTGATCAAGCACGTCTACGGGCTTGAGGAGGTGAGGGAGGCGCGGCCTGGGGCGCTATTATTGCGGGATTTAGAGAGGGAGGCCGCCATTTTAATCGGGCTCGGCGCCGCCGCGGAGGAGGCGTACCGGCGCGAGGAGGAGCCCATGCCTATATTCAAGCGCATAGCGGAGCTCAGACAGCGGGTCCTAGACGACGCGCTGGGCGGGGAGGCGAGGGCGGATGAGATCTCCGCCGCGGTTTCCGAGGCCTTGAGGCGGTATACGCCCTACGTTGAGGAGGCGATTAAAGAGATCATAGAGGCGGGCGCCGACCCCGTCAAGACGGCCCTAGACAACGCGGTTCTGGAGTACTCGGAGGCTGTGGAGGACGGCGAGGCGCTCGGCGAAGGCGAGTGGGCCGGGAAGCTGTATAGGCTTATGGTGGCCCTGTTCACGAAATATACGAAGATAAGCGGCGAGTGCGAGGCCACCTGCCCCCGGAGCGCGGCCGAGAGGCTGGCGAAGCTCGCCAACCTGGAGCTGGCCGCGGCGGCGCTCTTAAGGCTACGGCGTAGCGGGCGCGAGGAGGCCGCGGAGCTGGGCCGGGTGATAGACGAGGTGTTCTCCGTATAACAGGCGTAGGATCTGCGGGCGGGGAGAGGCGGCGCCGCTGTTCTACGCGCCATTTCGCTTTTGTTTTAAAACGCGCGTTTTAAGATATCCGCAGGGCCTCGCGCCGCGATGGCATCCCCCTCGCGCCGTTTTAAGGCACATGCCACGCGCTCTATGGCATCCCCCTGAGGGCCGCCCTCGGAGGAGGCCAACATTACTCGGCACAAACATCCTTTTTTCTCTCCGGCCCAAAGGCGAGGAGGGCGGGGAGCCCTGGTTTGGGAGCACGCGATAACGCCGCCTCCCCCACCCCTCGCCGGGCCGACATTTCTCTAGCACCTGGGGGCCGCGATCCACCGCGTTGGATCAAACAATACGCTTGTCTTGAGGCCGAAAAGAGATAAATGTATGCACGCGTATCGCTCACATGTCCGGGTCAAAGGCCAAAGCCCCTCAAAATCCCCTGGCCGCGTGGAAGGCGAGGGCGGTGGCAAAGCTGATCCAGCTGTATGATAGGCACCAAGACCCCAAAGCGCGCAAAACGCTCGACAGCCTAATAGCGCAGATACAAGCGGCGCGTTCAAT
>JZWT01000155.1 GCA_000960885.1 Thermoproteus sp. AZ2
CCAACGACGTGTCGTACGTCTTCAACGTCACGGTGGGCGTTTTGGGCATACCCCGCGGCTCTCTATCGGCCTACTTCTCCGTGATATACGACGTCTTGGGCTCGCTCAGGACCTTGTCGTGCCCCTCCGCGCTCTGCTCCGTGAGCTTGGTATCGTATTACGGCTACGACCCCACCACGGGGTGGGACTCGGCCATGTATCAAATAAGCTTCACCCTGCCCAGGCACTCGAACTTCGTCATAAACGCCACCGTGATGGGGATACCGCTGGCCCTGACAGACTACTCGGCCCTACACCCAAAGGTATATGTATTGCAACTATCCCCGAGCAATTACATCCTCGCGAACTACGGCAACACCACCGCCGTCTTTTACGTGCCTTGGTCTAATGGAGCTCCAGTAGTGGCGGCCGTATACCCCAACACGGGCGACTTCGGGGCATCGATGAATATCCAGACGGCCAACGGCCCCATGACGCTAATAATGATACCCCCCGCCAGCGCGGTCGCCGCGGTCCTAGGCCCCAACGCGCCTCAAAGCATCAGCTGGGCCCAATATGCGCCGCCCTGGGAACGGCCCTATATATACGGCGTAAACGGCCGGGCGGGCTGCAACTACTCCTTAGCCTATATCCCCGGCAACGTCTCTAGGGCCGGCTTCGCCCTACTAATATATCCCAGAGTCGCTAGGGACTTACGCCTATCCTCTATAGGCAGTATCTATGTGCTCTCAGTCGGCGGGGGTTGGAACCAGCTAAACGCGTTCAACGGGACCTACGGCGAGGTTTGGGTCAATGTGACCGGCTCGGCGCTCTCGCCGTCTACGCCTCTGGGCGCTCTGACCAGGAGAGGCCTAGTCCTCGCCCTCTGCTCGAGCGGCTCCATGGGCTCTAATCCCCAGAGCGTATTCGGCAGCGCCTACGGCGGCTATAGCGGCGGGTCCGTGTCCGTCGCCCTCTCCCTAACGCCTATGCAAGGCTACCTATATTACCCAGACGGCTTCGCCGTAGTATATATGCCGCAGAACCCGTCACGGGTATCCTCCGTCGAGCTGTATAATTCTATGTCCGGCTATTGCCCGGTAGGGACTCCTCAGGGTCAGTTGATAGGGGAGTTCTTGTCCAACCAATGGCTCTGGCAATACGCCACCTTCTGTTACAACGAGCAGCTTTGGCAACAATACGGCTCAGGCCAGCCCGCCTACTTCGTGCTCGGCGTAACGCCGGTCGAGGCGCTCTACTTCATCCTAACCCAGAACAACAACCGCCTTAGTAACTACAACAGCTGGTGGGTAAACGGATTCCCCAACTCGGCAACGGGCGGCGGCCCGCTCACTTACTTAAACTATTTCACAGCGACGTCTACTGGCAACTACGCGATTATACCTATTACTTGGCCTCTGCCGTATTTCATAAATCCATATAACGGCAAGGTGTATACGACTATATGAGGGGCCTAGAGGCCTTAGAGGTCGCCATATTGTTGGCCATATCGCTGGCGATAATATTCGCGGCCGTGCCGTATATAATTCAGACTATATTCCAAATAGAGGCCTCTCTGGAGGCTAAGAATATGTTAGCCTTTATTACGGCCTTGGCCGACTCGCTGGAGTCGGACTTCGCCATGGCGGGGACCCAGCGCATGTACCAAATTCCCAAGCTCCTACTTCGGGACGTTCTATGTGAGGACGCCGAGCTACACCGTAACTATCCAGTGCGGCCCCACGGCTTGGGCCTTCGTCATCAGAGGCGCCGTCGTGGGCTACAACTCCTCATATGCGGTCTTCGGCAACACCATGGTGCGGGGGCTCAATGGGTCCCTCATAGTGCCGTTGGGCGAGCCCGTAGTGGCCGTAAACACGACCTACCCCGGCGCGGTCAAGCTCTACAGCCGCGTGGTCTACGTGGTGGGGCAATCCTCTATATACCTGTACACCATATCAGCGTCTTTTGAGCAGAGCGGCGCCGGGGGCTTACTGGCTTACGTCGTAGGGCCCACCAACTCGACTGAGGTGCCCAACTGCCCCAACCCAACGATAACGGTCTCGGGCAGGCTGGGCTCCGCCTCGGCGTCCTTCAGCGGCACCTACAACGTATATCTGGTCTACAACAACGTGACGTTCCTCTGGAAATGAGGGGCATATCGGCGATAGAGGCGGCGGTGCTCTTCGGCTTCATGGCCGTGGCCTACATGGTGTTGGCGTATATCGTCTGGCTCTACTCCTACTACGCCTTCCAGAAAGAGGTCGCGTCGACGGCCTCGCTGACGGCTAGCTACGTCGCCTCGCAGGTGGCCGACTTAATATCGTCGGCTATGACGCCCGGCGTATATAGGATATCCTATAAGCTGTATTTGCCCACGCAGTTCCCCGACTTCGACGCCTACAGCTACTCCATCGCCTTATTCAACAACGCCACGTCGCCGGGCGCGGTCGCCCTCTACGTCGCCGTGAACTTCACAGCGTATAGGTCCACCTTCTCGGCAACGTATAAGGTGACAGCCTTCGCCTATTACTTAAACTCCTCCTTCTCCGGCGTCAAGATATACGCCACGAACTTCGACAGGGCGCTGGGGGGACCAGGGTGCGTGGTGCCCTCGCCGGCGGTCCCAGGGGCGTATGCTGTGAATTTAACAAAGCCGGGCTGCGGCGTCTTGTGGCTGGCGCCGACCCCCAGTAACTATAAATTAATAAGTATAATAAAAAATAATGGAGGGTAGAGCCGTAAAAGGCCAGATCTCGATAGAACAAGCCATATTGATAAGC
>JZWT01000156.1 GCA_000960885.1 Thermoproteus sp. AZ2
GAGCGGCGGGAGGCCTCTGCCCTCCGTTGGCCTAGCCGGCCGTCTTAGCGTCGGCCCGTATTCTACGGCTCAGCCCTCGCCGGCTCCACCTCTTCGGCCCTCGTTCTTGGCCCTACGCCGCCTGCGGGGACCATCGCCGCCATTACGCCCAAGCCCCTCAGCGCGGCGTCTATAGACCAGGGAGCTACCACTGGGCCTGCCGCCGCCTGGCGCCGATTTGCCTAGGGCCGCGGAAGAGCGGCGTGCGCCGCCCGACGTATGTAGTAGCGGCCTATAGGCATGACGTCGTAGTTGCCCTATCTCGTAGGCCCTGACTTGCTGACGACTAGCCTTTTGCTCCACTATACCTGCTCCACATCCCGGTGCGCTATTATTGCCATCACGTCCTCGACGAGCCCCTCGCGGGGGCCTCCCTCTTTTCCCTCGATTACTTCTATCGTCGTGCCGAAGGGGGCAGCCTGCTCAACGTCTCGAACCCGCTAGTCAGCCCGTCTTTGTAGGCTATCGCTCGACGCCTTACCCTTATCCTCTTAGGAAATCCCTCGTTCAGCCATAGGGTTGATGTCCCTCCACCTTTCTCCTCTGCGCTAATATGTCCCGTCCCTCTAAGTCCTCCCTCTGCAGGATACCGTAGCCGACTATGATCCCCCTTCAGCCCCGCGTTTCACCTTTTTCAGCCCCCTTCTCCAGCCCGACTGCTTTTATTCCCTATTCCGTTGTCAGCGGCCTCTCAACAACTTCTTAGCTTAAGCCTCTCGCCCTCTCTTATTTCCGTGGCCTATGTCCTTTCTATCGCGAAGTTGTCTAACGGCTCTCGCCTTTCCTCATTATATATAAATGAGGATGTGCTCCCCCTCATGTCGACGAAGTTCGACGTAGTCGTCGTCGGCGCCGGCCCGGCTGGACTGGCAGCGGCCTATAAGCTGGCCTCGGCTGGTTTTAAGGTCTTAGTAGTGGAGCGCGGCCGCGAGCCCGGGTCGAAGCAGGTATACGGGGGGCGCATATACACCTACTGGCTCGAGAAATATTTGCCCGAGATTAAGGGAGCTCCTATAGACCGTTGGGTCCGCAAAGAGCGCGTCTCGCTTATGACGGAGGAGGAGGCCACAACGCTCGAATTCGGAGTAGTTAGGCCGGAGAAGACCAGCTTCGTGTCGCCGCTGGCCTCCTTCGCGGCGTGGCTGGGCAAGCTCGCGGCCTCGGCCGGGGCGAAGATAGTCACTGAGGCGGTCGTAGACGAGCTTATGCGCGACGATAAGGGGCGATTTATAGGGATTAGGTCCGGCTCCGACAAAATCACGGCGGATTATATAGTAGACGCCGAGGGGGTGAATAGGCTTTTGCTGGAGAGGGCGGGTATTGTGCCTAGGCTTAAGCCCGAGCTCGTGGCGGTCGGCGCAAAGGAGGTGCTCAAGTTCGAGAACAGAAAGGTCATGGAGGACAGGCTGGGTCTCTCGGAGGACGAGGGGCTGGCCTGGGCCTTTGCCGGGTGGCCCACCGAGTATTTGCCGGGCGGCGCCTTCCTCTACACGTATAAGGACTCGATAGCGCTGGGGATAGTGTTATACCTCAGCGCTTGGGAGAAGCTGTCTACCCCCGTCTACGATTTGTCGAGCGCTTTAGGACGCATCCCCACGTGGCTAAGATAGTGGCCGGCGCCCAGCTACAGGAATACTCGGCGCATTTAACCCCGTCGCCGGCTTGGCCATGGCGCCGCCCAGTTTCTCCTACCCCGGCTTGCTCATAGTAGGCGACGCCGCGGGGTTCCTAATGCACGCCGGCGTCTTAATCAGAGGCGTGGACTTCGCCGTGGCCTCAGGCGTCTTGGCGGCGGAGACCATAAAGGAGGCCGGGAGGCCGGACGCAGATGCGCTGGCCCGCTACGACGACAAGCTCAAGGCCTCCTTCGTCCTCAGAGACCTCTTGGCGTTTAAGAACGCCGATAAGGTGTTGTCGGGACAATTCGCATTCGACACATTGCCTAAATTCGTCAACTCGCTTCTGAGGAACTATTTCACAATCGAGGATAGGCCGCCGACGCTGGCCTCGGCGCTTAAGACGACCCTGGGCGGCGGGGGCGTGACTCTGACGAGGTTATTGATAAATATGTTGAACGCGTTGGCGTACCTATGAGCTCGCAGGCTGCCCCCCTTGTGAAGTTTCTGACTATTGAGGAGCGCCTAAACGCCAACGCTTGGGACACAGACATCTACCGTCCCCACATCAGGATTAAGGACCCCGAGCAGTGTAGGCGTTGCGAAAAGAAGCCTTGCACGTATATGTGCCCAGCCAAATGTTATGTGCAACAGGGCGATACTGTGGTCCTCTCGACAGAGGCCTGCCTCGAGTGCGGCACCTGCCGCGTGGTCTGCCCTACGAGAACATAGATTGGAATTATCCGCGTAGCGGCATGGGCGTGTGGTATAGGTTCAGTTAATTATGAAGAGGGAAGAGGTTATACTTAGGCGAGAGCCTAAATACATACTTATAAATACGTCTATAGCCTAGGCCGATGAAATTCGTTGTATTGACAAAGGCCGCGGTGCCTCTATCTTCAGCTATTAAGATCGACCCCAAGACGGGCACCCTCGTGAGGGAGGGCGTGCCGTTGTCGGTCAATCAATGGGACCGCGACGCCGTGGAGTTCGC
>JZWT01000157.1 GCA_000960885.1 Thermoproteus sp. AZ2
AGCTTCCTCGTCGAGTTGTCTATCGTCGTTAGGTGGTCTGCGTCGAAGCCGTGCCTCACGCCGAATGCGTAGGCCAACACGCCTAGGCCGAAAATCGTATAGGCGGCGCCCCTGAACGTCATAGTCTCCTTAACCATGCCCGATAGCGCGGCGAGCCAAACGAAGAGGGCTGCCGTGACTATAATCAGTAACAGATAGAAGATTATTATTTTGGCCTTAGCCCACTTGCTTAACCTGCCGGCGCGCTCTATTTTTGAGGCCACGCCTCGAGGAACACCTATGTTTAATTATCTTATTCCAAATATAGTATTACTCAGCGTTTAAAGATAAGCATAATCGGCGACGAAGGCCTATCCACGCGCTGGCTCATCAACCAGTATCATTACTTCTAGCGATGGCTTGCCAAAAGCGCCATCACTAGTCGCTACGTCGACCACCGCAAGCGCAGAGCCGTAACTAAGTCGACGTCAATCCGCGCCTACGCCTTGGCCCCTCTCGAGCCCCTCAGCCTAACAACTTCCCTATACGAGCTTATTATGCCGTAGAGCCCTATGGCGCCGACCGTGACCAGCACTAGGATTAGGCCTATATCGATCGCGTCTAGGTTGGGTATGGGTATGCCCGTGCTTATGGCCCAAGCGTCTATTTGGGGCAGGAGTATCACTAAGAGCCCCACCAGGGCGAAGGCCAGGCCGCCGTAGTAGAGGGTCACGCCTGCGGTCCTCCGGCCTATGTACTTGACGTCGTCCTCGGTTAGCTTAGCCGCCCTCAACGAGCTTCCGAAGAGGGCGCCTATGATTATCTGCATAATCATCGTCCCTACCCCAAACATGGCGCCGGGGAGGGGCGCGTAGATTAGGCCGGGCACTTGGGGCGCCAACGCGAAGGTCACCACGGAGGCGTATGCGCCGAAGCCGAAGCCAGCTATTAGGCCGTGTACTATGGTCATCTTTATGGGCACCTCTCTGGCCTTGGCCTCGTGGAGGGGCACCCTCTCGGCGCCGGGGCTGTGGTGGGCGCGCCCGCCCAGCAAGACGTCTATGGGCAGATGTATGTACCTACCCCTCAACACATATGAGCCGGCTAAGGCCATCACTAGGCCTACGACGAGGTAGACGGGGCCGTCTAAGTTATATTTTAGGTAAAAAGCCGCTAGGCCTAGGTAGCCCAGCGTGGATAGGAAGGCCCTCTGGATGGTGAAGCCAAGCGAGAATAAAAAGCCCGCCTTGGCGCCGCCCTTGGTGCTGTACTCGCCCACGGCGTAGCTGAAGGTGATGGGCCAAGTGTGCTCGTCCGGCGTTATGCCGTGCAACATGCCCAAAAATAGGGAGATCAACAATATGTCGGCTAGGGGGAGGCCCCTAGGGGGGTTGAACAACGCGTTGAGGAAGGCCCACGCCCCGGACGCGGCGGCGCTCAGAGCACCTATGACGGACCGGCCAGCCCATGCCCCGCCCCCGTCTCATCTTTATAAACCTTGTGCACGCGGGTGCGCGCTATAACGCCTAAATGCGCCATGCGGTGTGCACGACGAAAGGAGGCACCGCTAGGAGGCGGTCCAGACGGCTATATAATACGGCGTGTATCTCACGTACCTCCTCTCGAGCTTATAGCCGGCGGCCTTGAGCGCCGCCTCTACATCCTTCCACTTAAAGACGTGCTTGGCGCCGAAGGAGACCACTATGGCCAATAGGCCGGGCGTAGACTCGACCACTTGCTGGCCCACCAAGACGGCGGCGCCCGGCCTCAGCAGATTCCTCGCGCAGGAGAGCTCGGCGATCGGGTCGGCCATCCAGTAGAGCGTGTGGAATACGAGCATTGCGTCGAAGCGGCCGGCGAATGACTCGGCCGCGGCCCTCGCCGCGTCGTCGCAGATAGAGGCGGCGTGGTATACGCACACTCCGTCGCTACAGGAGCCGGGGCGCGTGCCTAGGAGGGCCGCGGCGGCCTCGACGTCGTCCGGATCGGGGTCGTAGGCGAAGTACTTCTCCACGCCCCTCTTAATCGCCGCATAGGCCATTTGCCCCTCCTTGCAGTGGGGCTCTATGACGCTGGAGTAGCCCTTAAGCACTAGGTCGAGGAAGGTCTCCCTCATGATGTTGTACCACCCCTGCGCGAGCATAGAGGAGTAGAGTATCCTCAGCTTCTCGCGGCCCACGCGGCCCGCCGCCACCTCGGCGGCCCCCAGCGCGTCGAAGGAGTCGTGGAGCTCCACGAACTCGACGGCGTATGGGTTAGTCGGCCTCTCCGGCCTCTCGACGCGTTTGACGACCTTGCCCTCGTCGTCGATAATCCCCCTGGCCATCAACGAGAGGTAGAGGGCCCTCCCGAGGACGCTCCCCTTGGCGGCCTCGCTGGAGCTGAAGCGATTCCTCAGCTCCTCCCACCACTTGACGGCGTACCAAGTAGACCAGCCCAAGGCCTTTCTGATCTCGCCTATGCCTCCCCCAGCCTCTATAAACCGCCTGTAATACCTAAGCGCGCCCAACTCGTCGAAGAAGCTCATGTGCAGACCAAGACGCCGGCCGCCTTGAGCCGGTTCAACAAGGGCATCAA
>JZWT01000158.1 GCA_000960885.1 Thermoproteus sp. AZ2
CCGCCAGCTACATCTTGGGGAGGACCGGCACGCCTAAAATCCATAGCCCGTTCTTCATCACTATCCTCACCGCCTCCACTAGCGCAAGTCTGAAGCCCCTGAGGGGCTCCTCTGCCTTTAGGACGGGGTATTTCTCGTACCAGCTGTTGAAGAGGAGGGCTAAGTCGTTGAGGTAAGACGCTATGTAGTCCGGCCTGAGGTCTGAGGCCGCGGAGGCGACGGCCCTAGGCCACTCGGCTAGTTTCACGACTAGGGAGGCCTCCTCCTGCTCTATCTTGTCGGGGACGGCGGGCTTGGGCCTTGCGGAGCCCGCCTTCTCGAGTATAGAGGCGGCCCTCACATATGTGTACTGCAGG
Organism: Thermoproteus sp. AZ2; assembly: GCA_000960885.1. GTDB lineage: Archaea > Thermoproteota > Thermoprotei > Thermoproteales > Thermoproteaceae > Thermoproteus. The sequence continues at coordinate 357 of JZWT01000158.1, forward strand.
AAGGGCCCCGAGTTGCTGCGCATGTTCAACACGACGTCCCACTTGAAGTCTATGGGCCTCCTCGGCGAAGCCGACAAGTAGAAGTAGCGGACTGCCCCCACGGCGACCTTCTCGGCTATGGCCGCGGCCGACTCCTTGTCCTTCTCCTTCACAGCTTGCAGAGACCTCTCGGCGGCCTCGTCCAATATGTCGTCCAAGGCCACGTACTGCCCCCTCCTAGCGGACATCTTCATCCCCGGCATATTGACCATCTCGTAGCTGTAGTGGACGACCCTCTTCGCGGCGTCGCGGTGGCCCAGAGCCCAGAGTATTATGCGCACGTGCGCCTGCTCGTGGGTCTGCTCCGAGGAGACTACCCTGACCACCTCATCCGCGCCGCGGCCCGCCTGCCAAAGCGCGTAGGCGACGTCCCTAGTCACGTAGAGGGTTGTGCCGTCGGAGCGCGTGAGGGTAACCGGCGGGATGAACTTGGGCAAGTCCAGCTCCTCCCTTAGGCCGAAGTCGTCGACGAACTTATCGGCGCGGAAGACCAAGGCCCCTCCCCTATCCTCCACGTATTGGGGCCACCTCCTCCTCAGCTCCTCGACGAGCCTAGCGGCCGCCCCGCTCCAGACGGCCAGCTCGCTCTCGTAGTCCCAGCTATCTATAGAGATGCCGAGCCTCTCCAAGGTCTCCCGCTGGCCCCTGAGTACTAAGTCCACGACGGCCCTCACCCTACGCCTGGCCTCCCCGTCGCCGGCCTCGTAGAGCCTGTTGAGCTCGGCGGCCTCGGCGGCTAGGTCCCTCCCCCCGAGCCTCTCGGCCAACGCGTTCACTAGGTCGGGCTCGACGTCCATATGGCGCTTTATTACGCCGAGCCACTCGTCTATCTCCGCCGTTATCTCCCTCCTCTTCTCCTCGCCCGCGCCCTCCGCCGCCTTCTTGAGGCGGTTTATCTCGGCTATAGCCGTGGAAACGGAGTATACGTAGCCGGCTATTAGGTCAGGCTTAGCCCCCTTGGCCACGGCCGACCTCACGTAGCCCTCAACCTCGGCGAGGCCGAGCGCCGCGTACATGACCTGGGCCCCGCAGTCGTCGACGTAGAAGTGCACCTCGACCTCGGCCGAGCAGAAGCGGAGGAGGCGGGCGAGGCTGTCGCCCAGCACAGCGTTGCGGCCGTGCCCCACGTGCAGCGGGTGGAGGGGGTTGGCCGACGTGTGCTCTATGAGGACTTTGCCGCCCCTACACCTCTCCGAGAATCCGTACCTCTCGCCGGCGGCGGAAACGGCGTCGAACAACGAGCGGGCCAGGGCGGCCGGGTCGACGTCGGCGTTTAGGTACGCCCCCTCGAGCCTGAGGTTCCTCAGGTATTTCAGGGGGCCGAGCGAGGAGAGGAATTGATTTACCTTGGCCGGGTCCGGCCTCAGCTTGTGGAGCCTGGCGGAGACAAAGGCGAATTTAGAGGGGTAGTCCACCTCAGGCCTCTCGACGGCGCCTAGATATGAGGCGAGCTTCGCCAATACCTCCTCGAACTCCGAAAGCGCAGGCGCGAGGGGATCCACTACTTAGAGTTGGTAATTAAAAATTAGCGCGACGCCGGCCCTCAAAATATTTAAATCCGCCCCACTCGGAGGGGGCATGGCTACGACAGTAGACCCCAAGACCTTTTACGCGAACTCGGTGCAGGGTAAGCCGTTCTACGTGAGATTCGAGGTGCCGGGCGACCTCGCCGAGAGGGCGTACGAGGTATTAAATACTGCTAGGCAGACCGGGCGCATTAAGAAGGGCACAAACGAGACGACGAAAGCGGTGGAGAGGGGGCTGGCGAGGCTTGTCCTAATAGCTGAGGACGTAGATCCGCCGGAGGTAGTCGCCCACTTGCCCATACTCTGCGAGGAGAAGAAGGTGCCGTATATCTATGTGCCGTCTAAGGAGAAGCTGGGCAAATCGGCCGGCATAAACACCAACGCCGCGGCTGCCGTCATCATAGACCCCGGCCAAGCGGCGGCTGAGCTCGAGGGCCTCATCGCGAAGCTGAACGAGGTCAGGGCCAAATACGGCCTAGGCCCAATTGCACCGATTAAGAAATAGGCCCCTTTTTCTAGAGCTGAGCGGGCTCCGCACTATTCTTTCCCCGCGCCTCACTTTAATAATCGGCGACGATATCCGCTTTTCCGACCAACGGGGAGCGGCTATATTATCAGAAGCCGG
>JZWT01000159.1 GCA_000960885.1 Thermoproteus sp. AZ2
ACGCCCTACAACGAGGCCGTGTATTACTTAGTCAAGGCAATTGAATCGAGACGTCCCTCAGCTCGACGGCCCTAGCCCTCCCCAGCCTAGACGTAGCGGCTAAGGCGTCTAGGGCCCACTCCTCCTCCGCTACGAAGACCGCGACCCCCTTCTTGGCGTAGTACCCGAGCAGCCCTCTGACGCCGCGGGCGACCTCCTCAATGCGCCGGGTCAAAAACCCGACCTCTCTGGAGAACCTATTTGCGACGGCCAGGAAGGACTCGAAATTGGGATTCTTAGAGAACTCCTGCATAGCCGCGAGCCCCGCCTCCCTTATCTTAGGCCCGAGCGTTGAAAGCATGTGGGGGGTTCCATAGGGCGCTAAGTCTACGGCGATGGCGTAGGCCTTGGGGCACTTCAAAGGCTCGGCGGCGCCGATGCCGGGCGCGCCCGGCCTATATCTATAGACCAAGCACCCGCCGGTGGCTATGGCCAAGACGTCGCCTAGCCCCGTCCCGTTTTCGACCTCAGCCACGTGGGCCTTCACGAGCCCCTCTAGGCCGAAGTTCGCGAGGGCGGTCGCCAGAGCCAGCACGGCGGAGCCGGCGTAGCCGTAGCCGAGGGGATAGGGGCTTTCGACTACAACGCCCCTCTCGGCTAAAAGCCCCTTCACTAAGCCTGTGGCGTCGGCGCCGTTGTAGAACGCCCTCTTTTCGGGGATAGCCCTCGCCTTAGCCTCCCCGAGCAATATGCCTGCGCCCACCGAGCCCGCGCGCGCTGGGTCCTCGGCTGGCTGAGGGGCCCAGAACCCGGTCACGTGGTGGGGTATAATCACGTCCCCTCTCCGCCATTATTTTAAATAGTGGGCGCCGCACTCTCCGTGAGGCGCATCACTATCACCATCGACGATGAGCTGTACAGGGCTATGGAGGAGGCCATGGCCAAGCTCGGCGAAGCCAACCGCTCGCGCTTCATAGCCTCGGCCATAAGTAGCTACCTCGCCGAGGCCTCACCGCCCGAGGGCCGCGTCTTCGCCCTCATAATAGTCGTGTTCGACCACGAGGTGGGCGAAGTAGATAAGGAGATAACCTCTATTCAGCACGAGTACCGGGACGTGATTAGGGTCTCTACGCATATACATCTTACCGAGGACCTCTGCGCCGAGGTGATACACGTGGTGGGGGATTCCTCAAAGGTTAAGGAGATAGCTAATAGGCTGAGCAGAATAGAGCGCGGGGTGAAGTACTTCAAGGTAGTCACGACTTTGTTTTAGCCCAGCCTACATCCGCGGCGGCGCCCCGGCCCTAAGCCCCTTTACGACTTCCCTCAAATACGCCGCCAAGCCCTCCTGAGGTATAGGCACTAAGCCCTCGAGGTCAAGCGCTTTGTTGTACTTATGCCTCACTACAATCCTCACGTCTGCTGCCAGCCACGCCGGCACATCGTTTTCGCTATCACCTATATAGACTACGTAGTTGACGCCGAGGAGGGCCCTCAAGGCCCTGACGGCATCCCCCTTGTTCTTCTTCGAGGCGTAGATATCGACGAAGGGGTGGCCCGAATATTTAACCACGCTCAAGCCCAGCCTCTCAGCCTCTGCTAAGACCTCGGCTAAACCCTCGGGCGGCCCCGGCCTCCTACGCCAATCTATAGCGGCCCCGGCCAACTCGCCCCTGCTAGTCCGCTTCAGCTGAGCCCCCAAGGCCTCGAGCCTAGCCCTCATGGCCTCGAGCGCCCAGCTCCTCAAGTCCTCGGCCACGGCCACATATCCGCCGGCCTTAAGCTCTATCCCGTTTACGCAGGCATACGCCTTAGCGAAGGGCACTTTCCCCTCCACGTAGGCGCACTCCTTCGTCGTTACTACGGCCACCGGCACCACCTCGGCTAAATCGCGCAAGGCATTTAGCGCCTCGGTTAGAGGCTCGTCGGGCGAGTCGGGGTCCGTGAAAGTCCCGTCGTAGTCCGTCATTACGGCTAAGTCCACAAGAAAAAGATAAGGAGAAAAATATTATTTTTTCAGAATGTCTATGGCCTCGTCGACGGGTATAGCTAAATAAGTGGTGGTGTGTATGGTGCCGCGCCTATTTAGCTCCACCAGCTTCTTGAAGAATTTATCTATATCCTTAACCTCTAATACGTTTACGAAGTCGTAGTCGCCGAATAGGACGAATTGGTGTAAGACCCTAGCGCCGACTTGCTCGAGCTCGGCGTTGACCTCCTTTATCCTCTCAGGTCTCTCCAATATAGTCTCGGCGCCCTTATCCGTCAACTTGCTCAACACGACGAAGTACATGTCATAGCGAAAATTCGTCATTAAAATAATTTCTATAGTATTTATTAAAAAGAGTAATTATTTAAAATAATAAAGATAATTAATATTTAAACAATAAAGTCGTGCCACACGCCGAGCGGCCGAGGCAGCGCTCCGATGGGCGCCACTAGAGGAGCGCCGCGTAATACGCCTGCCCCACGGCTATTCCGCCGTCGCCGGGCGGC
>JZWT01000016.1 GCA_000960885.1 Thermoproteus sp. AZ2
TTTTAATAATATAAAAATTTTAATAAATAGAAAGATATTATTTACAATATGAAATATTTAATTATAATTATATAAAGCAAATAAGAGAGAAAATATATATGTACAAGCTTACTAGAAGCTCGTGTCAGTCGCACAAGGCCTCAAAGAATACGTATTGAAGCAGGCTAAGCTGGACCGCATAATTCGGTGGGGCATTAAATGGTCTATGTGGCCGGTGCACCTCGTGACTAGCTGTTGCGGCGTAGAGGTGGCGCACGTCTCTGGCCCCGTTTTTGACGCCGAGAGGTGGGGCGTCCTCCCGTTCAACACCATGAGGCAGACCAACGTTATATTGGTCGAGGGCACTATAACTAGGAAGATGGCGAAGGTCCTTAAGTGGGTCTACGAGCAGATGCCCGAGCCCAAGTTCGTAATAGCCATGGGCGCCTGCGCCGTGAGGGGCGGCTTGTTCTGGAACTCCTACCACGTGACGCAGGTGGACACCATAATACCCGTCGACGCCTATATCCCGGGATGCCCGCCCACGCCCGAGGCCGTCATAAGGGCGTTCTGGATGGTGCAGAACAGGATATTGGGCAAGCCGGGGCCCGAGATAAAGCCCGTCAAGGTGGACCTAACGCCGTATTTGCCGCAGCCTAAGCCCGCCGCAAAGCCGGCCGCGAAGCCTGCGGCGCCCGCGGCTAAGCCGGCCCAACAAGCAACGCCGGCCGGGGGCAGTTGATATGTCGGCGAAGCTCCCGCCCAAGTGTCCTCAACAAGCCGACCACCCGCTGTTGCCTAAGCTGAAGGAGACCCTAGGTAACTTAATGCTCAACCACGGAGTCGCCGCCGACGGCTTCCTCTGCATTATGGTCTCCGCCGAGAACATTAGGGAGGTCGCGCAGAGGCTTAAGGCGCTGGGCTTCGACCAAGCCCTCTCGGTGAGCGCGATGGACTACATAGAGGAGAAGAAATTCGTCGTGATGTACACCTTCGCCTCATATCTCTCGCCCGACTTAAAGGGGCAGTTGCTCAACGTCCGCGCCGAGATACCCAGGGATAACCCCCACATAGCCTCGATAGCCGACATATTCCCGTCGGCCGACTACGACGAGAGGGAGTGCCACGAGATGTTTGGCGTATGGTTCGACGGCAATCCACACATGGGCAAGCGCTTCTTGCTAGACCCCGACTGTTGCATAGACGAAAAGACTGGGAAGCCGCTTTATCCGCTGCGCCGCGATTTCAAGGTGCCCGAGTGGGGCCTCTTCGGCTAGTGGGGTTGCGCCGAGGCCCTAGGCAGTATCGGAACCAGCTGTCTTTCTTCCAACTCCACGCCCCACCACGCCGAGAGGTCGTTAGCCATTTTGGCGATCACGTAGCTGGGGCCCTCAAGCTTACCCGCGGTTCCGGCCTCGCCTATGAGCAACAGCCTAGAGTATATAAGGGCGGACTCCACGACGAGGCGCCTAACGTCGGCTCTGCCGGCTATTAGGGCGCTTTTGCCCAAACAGATGGAGGTGAAGCTCTCGTCGTCTATCTTATAGACCCTGACGTAGCCGCAGGCCAGCTCGAATAGGCCCACCAGCGCCGCGATTCCGGCCGCCGCTCCCAGGGCCAGGTAGAGCGGGCGGGGCCTGCTCAGGGAGAAGGCTATGAGCGCTATCAATATCCCCAGCGAGGCGGCTATTGCGTAGTGGTCTAAGAACCTATACGTCTTCTCCACAAGCGCTTTGAATAGTGGTTAAAAATAAAGCGGGTTGGGCGATTCGCCGCTTTAACAGTTGCACCCGCCGCTGGCGCCGGCTAAGAGCTTGTTCTCCTCAGCCAGCTTGCGCCAACAGTCCGGACACAACAAGACCGCGCCGACGCCTTTTACGTAGCCCTCCAATAGGGCCGTATCGCTCCTCCCGCATAAATAACATTTATACATATATAAAGTGGCGGCGACGCGATAAAAAACAAGCGCTTGGTGCAAAATATGCATTAGGGGTTGTAGGGTATTGCGCCGAAGCCGGGCACGCCCGATAGATATATACCCAGCGCGAGTAGGGCCAGCAACAGCCCTAGCGCTATGTAGTCGGCCCTCCCCATCTTTATATCGCGGTAATAGGTCCTGTGCCTACTAGCCCTAAAGCCCCTTACCTCGGCGGCTATGGCTATCTGCCCCGCGTCTTTAACCGTCAATACCACTATGGTCACAAGGGCCAGCAACACGTACTTTATGCTAGAGCCTATTGAGGCTATGGCCGCAAAGGGCGTGCCCCCGCGCGGCCTTAAGTCGACGCCCCTGGCCTTCAACGCGTTCAACGTAGTCATGGAGGCCTCCAGCACTTTGGGCACGGAGGAGACGGCTAGGAGCAGAGTAAAGCCCAGCTCTATGGGGAGGCCCGACTTCTCCAAGGCGGTTAAGATATCGGAGGGCTGAGTCGTAAATATCAGCAGGAGGCCGGAGGCTATGGCGGCCACGGCCCTAAAGGTGATCTGTAGGCCGTAGATTATGCCCTCCCACGTGAGCCCGACTGGGTTCTCCACATAGCCTAAAAACGGCACGTAGGCCGTCTCGTTGGCTTGGGTTAGGCCTAGGGCTGAGAGGGCTTGGGGGAAGGCGTAGATGAAGTGGACTTGGCCGAAGTCGTAGACCAAATAGCTATACGGCGCTATTATGGACTGGGCCCACGCCGTGCCTATAAACGAGGCGAGGACCAGGGGGACTACTATCCTCATCTTCTCGCCCACGTTAGTCGTGAAGGCGTAGAGGGCCATTACGGCGATGAAGATTATGGCCGATATCCACCACACGGTCATCGCGGCCACGGTGGTGACCACTATCGAGAGGAGTATCTTCACGCGCGGGTCCAGCCTATATAAAAATGTCGAGCCGCCGGCGTATCTAAACAGCGACATGTAGCCGCGGAAGCCTATCAGCTTGAAGATCAAGTATATCACGAGCGCGGGGCCCCAGAGGAGGTACACCAGAGCTATTGTCCAATTGACGGCTGGGTTGTATAGGATGGCTCCGAGCTCAGACATAGGCCTTAACGCGCCTTAGGCTAGCCGCAGGCTTCCCCAAGGCCTTGGTGGCGTAGTAGACCTGCGGCGGGTCGACGCCCCACTCCTTGTGTTTCTCGGCCTCGGCGAAGACCTCCTCCGGCGTTCCCCTGAAGATGACCCTCCCGTCGTACATAACATAGACGAGCTGGCTGTAGTCCCCGACCTGCCTCATGTCGTGGCTCACCAACACTACGGTCATCTCCCTCTCCCTCTTTAAATCCATTAGGTACCTCATGACGTTCTCGGCGGTTTCCCTATCTAGGCCGCGCGTGGGCTCGTCTAGTATCAATACCTTGGGCCTCGCCGCCAACACCGCGGCTAGGCTGGCGAGCCGCCGCTGGCCGACCGAGAGCTTATGGGGGCTTTTATCGAGGAGCTTATCTATGCCCAGCTCCTTAGCTATCTCCTGCGCGAGCCTCCCGAGTACCCTCCCCCTAACTCCGGTCAACTTAAGCGTCATCTCTATCTCGGCCCTAACAGTGGTGTTCAAGAACATCTGGTCGGGGTTTTGGAAGACGTAGCCGACAAGCCTTATCCTCTCGCCCCCCGATAGGCTGGCGGGGGGCTTGCCGGCTATCTCTATGGAGCCCGAGGTGGGGCTGTATATGCCTGCCATCAAGTACATAAGGGTCGACTTACCCGAGCCGTTGGGCCCCACGACGCTCACCACCGAGTTGCTCGGTATCTCTATGTCTACGCCTTTGAGGGTAGGGGCCTCGTTGCCCGGGTATTTGAAGTATACGGAGTTGGCCAACCACTGCGGGCTCCCCGCTCGGCCGAGGCCCGCCGTCCTCAACATCTATCTTTAAGTCCCTATCGACCTCTAAGAACTCCTCGACGGTTATGGGGAAGTAGCCGTCCTCCGGCTTAACCATGCGGTGTAGCGTAGCTATTTGGGGCTCCTCTACGCCGAATTTAGAAAGCCCCTTGGCCACCGCTCTGTGGGGCTCGTCGTCTATGGCTATAGTCCCGTTGTCTATGGCCACCACCCTATCGACGAAGCCCAAGACCTTCTCGACCTTATGCTCGGCCATTATTATCGTGACGCCGCGCTCCTCGTTCAGCTTGCGCAGGAGGGAGAAGACCTCGGCGGTCCCCACGGCGTCTAGCATAGAGGTCGGCTCGTCTAGTATCAATACCTTGGGCCGAAGCGCCAAGATCGCGGCTATGGCCAGCCTCTGCTTCTCCCCGCCGCTTAGGAGGAACGTGGGGTGGGCCCTCTTATGCCAAAGCCCCGCCAGCTCTAGGGCCTCCCTCACCCTCTCCCTCATCTCCTCGGGCGGCATCCCCCTGTTCTCTAGGCCGAAGGCCACGTCGTCTTCGACGACTAGGGCAAATATCTGGCTCTCGGGGACTTGATAAACAGTGCCTACGTCCAGCGAAAGCCTATAGACGGGCATCTTCCTGGGGTCGTTGCCGAACACCGAGATCCTCCCCCTAACATCGGCGCTTATTATATTGGGTATAACGCCGTTTATTGTGTTGATCAGCGTGCTCTTCCCCGAGCCTGTGCGGCCCACCAATAGCACGAACTCCCCCTCCTCTATCGAGAGGTTGATCTCCCTTAGGGCCAGCTTATACGGCTGTAGGTATCTGACAAAAACGTTTTGGAGTTCAATGATCTTCACGAGGCTTAGGTGGCCACCTGCTTAATATAATATATCAGCGGGGCCACTATTATGCCCATGACTATGCCGGCGCCCAACGCCGCGGCGCTTGTGACGGCCCAGAACTGCACAGTGGTCTTATAGCCCGTGACGAAGGTGCCCCAGAACCCCCTCCACCAAAACGGATACGCCAAGCTCATCCACGCGCCCGACAGGGCGCCATCGGCGAATATGATCCAGCTAGACCTAGGAGGTCTCGCCTCCTCCTCGCTCTCCCCCTCCGCCTCGCCGCCGTCCGTCGCCAAGGCCCTGGGCGGCTTGAGGTACGGCGTGAAGAAGGCCTCGCCCCTATAGATTAGCCAGAGGTCTATGAGGGCGCCGTAGGCCGTCATCTCATATATAAACCAGAAGGGCTCGCCCCCGAAGCCGTAGTGTATTATGTCCGACAGAAGCGTGTATATGAACATGGCGAGCCCAGCCGCGCCGGGCTTCCCCACAAGCGCCGCCGCTAAGCCGATTAAGAATATCTCACCGATCAGGGGGTAGTAGAAATATGTGGTGACGGAGCCAACCTTAGGTATCAACGGCGATATGAAGAAGTTATAGACTATTGTAAGCGCAGCCATTAGGGCTATATAGACGAAGTCGATGGTCTTAAAGCTGCCGAAGGGCCTCCCCTCCCTAGGCCTCCAAGCCCACGCCAAAAGGCCGAAGTAGAGGACCGTAAATATCAATACGACGTACCACGGTATTATCGTGCTGAGGTTGAAATAAACGCCGTTCCAAATAGGCTGGGGCTTAGTCGTGGTGGTCGTGGCTGCAAATAGGATTGAGCTCATAGGCGATATGCCCTACCGATTTAAAAGTATTCTGCTTAATCAAGCTCATATATTACTTAAAAATTTTAAAGAGATATATTTGTAATAATATTTTTATTATTTATATATGTAAAGAGAATTTTTAAATATATAAAATATATTTATCAATATAAACTATGAAAGATATAGAGGCATATATTAAATTTTTCCTAATTACCTCAATAAATATAATTTCTTCAACAAAATTCTTTAAATTTTTCTTTAAAATTGGCGCCGGACTCCGACCAATTAAAGGCGTTGCGGGATGTAGATGCAGGCCGGGTCCTCGGCGAGCGGGCTCTTAAACGCGGCGAAGGCCCTGGCCCTAGAGCCGCCGCATATGGACTTGTACTCGCAGATGCCGCACCTCCCCTCGAATTCGCCCCGGCGCATTTTAACCAGCAGGGGGTGCTCCCGGTAGATCCTCGCTATGGACTCCTTGCGGACGTTGCCCAGCGGGTAGGGCAAGAAGCCGCTGGGGTAGACGGTGCCGTCGTGGGCTACGAAGATTATGCCGAAGCCGTCGCGGGTGGGCACTATGGTGGGGTCCAACGCCTTCTTGGGCTCGCCCATGAGCTCCCTAAGCCTCGCGACGAGCTTGTCGTAGAGCGGCGAGGAGTACTTAGCGCCGTTCAGCCTCTGGAGCTTGGCCCTCCTGTAAAACGGCGCCTCGACGGTCCTTATCTGGACGCCGTATGTGGAGGCGTCGACTAGGAATTGGACTGCGTCTTCGTACTCCTGGGGGGATATGTCGAGGGATTTAACCGCGCGCCCCGTCTCTATTAGGAAGAAGACCTCCCAGACCCTCACGCCTAAGTCGTATATCAGCTTGAAGACCTCGGGCAGCTGGGGGAGCGACTTGCGCCAGACGACCGTGTTCACTTGCACCTTAATGCCGGCGTCTAGGAGCTCCTTTACGGCCCTCAGCGTGTCGTCGAATACTCCGGGGATTCCTCTGAGCTCTTCGTGCGCCTCCTTTAAGCCGTCTAGGCTTATCGAGGCGCTGTATATCCTCCCCCTGAGCTCGGGCAAGGCCTCGAAGAGGTTTTTGGACACGGCGGGGGCTAGGGAGGCTCTGAGGCCCAGCTCCTTTGCGTAATCCAATAGCTCAAATATGTCGCCCCTCATCAAGGGGTCCCCGCCGGTCACTATGAGCTCCGGGTACGGCTTCTCGAACTCGGCCACTTGCTCCAAGAAGGCCTTGGCCTCCCACGTCGTTAGCTCCCCCGGCATGGGCCTCAATATGGCGTTGGCTCGGCAATGTTTACACGCGAGGGGGCAGGCCTTAGTTGTCTCCCAGAAGACTAGGAGCGGCGTCGTGTAAAATCGCTCGATCATCCTCTCTACGTTGTGCATTGTAGTAGGTCGATGTATAAATATAAATGGCGCGCGGCGAGGCCGCCTAGGCATCGGCTGCGGGCTTAAACTAGATAAATAGCCTCCTCAGAGCGTCAGTGAGGGCGTTGTTCATAGGCCCGACCGGCGTAAATATGAGGCAAGCCGTCTCCTCGATAGCCGACCTATTTTACGCGCGGCGGGGCCTGCCCCAGGGCGAGGACAAGGAGGCCAGGAGGGCCCTCTCGACGTACTTCTTGGAGGACTTCCTGCGCGCCAAGGTCGACTGGGTCGCCTTCTTGTCCAGCGACGATTATAAGTGGCAGGAGGAGGAGTGGAGGAGCGCGTTCTCTAGAATGCTTAGGCGAATCTCCGACGAGGCTCCGCAGAACGCGATAGTGGGCATGAACCTCCCCTTCTTCAACAGAGGCCGCTTCTTCCCGGCCTTCGACTTAGCCCCCTTTAGGGAGCTTAAGCCCGACGTCGTGGTGACGCTGTTCGAGGAGGAGCACGTCATGTGGCGACGCGTGCAGATGCGGGAGGAGAGGCGGAGGACCGGGGCTGAGTTTAGGCTGAAGGACATATTGGCTTGGCGAAACACGTCGATACTTCTCGCCGACATAATCGCGAGGGAGCTCGGGGTCGACAACTACGTAGTGGCGGTCAAGCACCCCGTCGAGACCTTCTATAGGCTCCTCTTCGAGCCCCACCGCCTAAGGGTCTACCTATCCTTCCCCATAACGGGCGTGAGGGAGGATAGGGCGGCTAGGGAGGAGATCGATAGGTTTAGGGGGGCCATGCACGCCAGATTTATAGCGTTCGACCCCTTGACCGTGGACGAGCGGGCGTTGAGGGTTGCGTTGTCTAAGTCGAGCGGAGATGTGGTGGAGATACGGGCCGAGGACGTGTGGAACATCCCCCCAAGCCTCTCGCCCGCCTCTAAAGACGAGGAGGGCCTATACCCCGTGAGGATCCCGAGGGATCAAGCCGAGGAGGTCCTAAGAGACCTCGACAACGTGATCCGCTACAAGGACTACCGCTTCATCCAGCAGTCCGACGCCGTGGCGGCCTATAGGCCCTTCAGAGGCAAGTCCCTGAGCAGGGGGATGTTCGCCGAGATAAACTACGCCATAAACACTGCGCATAAGAGGGTCTTCGTCTATTGGCCGAAGGAGGATTGGGGGCCGGGCATGGAGTCGCCCTTCGACCCATCCCTCGGCGTAGTCGAGGGCGACTTGGCCAAGCTGATAAGGGATTTAGAGGCCTACGAGGAGGAGCTGAGGGCGTCTAGGGGTTGATTCAACTCCCTTAGGTACTCCACCAAGTCCTCCCCCTCGAGCATTATGGAGCCGCCCCTCTTCTCGTCGTATATGTATAACACGGCGTCGCGCCCCGGCACCTCCACGACTTTTATCCCCAGGCCCCTCAACGCCGCCGCCAACTCCCTCAAGCCTGAGTCCCTCCCCACGAAGAAGATGCCGCCCATGGGTTGCCCATCCCCCGCCAATTTATAGCCAATAGAGAAAATAGGAGAGCGCGGCTCCCCATAACTTTATATGCACTACACGATACATGGAGGTCCTCGGAGGTTATGTATAGGGCCTTGTTGGCCAAGCTCTACGCCGATTATTTAATAGGCGACGTCGACGAGGTCGTGGTGGTCTACGACGCCACGCCCAGCTGCGTCGCCTTGGCCTCGGCGGTAGTAGCGCTTGTGTAGTCCCGCGGGGGGCGGGCGGAGGCGGCGCCGGCCGAGGGGCTGGGCGGGCGCGTGCGCAACGCCTTGCTCCTCCTCGGGCCATACGGCGAGGGGCTCGCCGAGAGGGTGGCCAAATTGCTCCCGTCCGTCGAGAGGCTGGTGGCCCTCCACACCCCCGCCTATTACGCCGTCGAGGGGACGCCCGAGCTCGAGGAGGCCGCTAGGGCCAAGGAGGTGAGATTCGCCGTGAGGGAGTCGCCGACCCGCATAAACTTCTATAGGGTTAGGCCCAGCGCCTTGGAGCTATACGCCTCAAAGGAGCTCACGCCTCAAGAGCTGGAGGTAGTCAAGCGCTACGAGGCCTCTAAAGCCTAGGAGGAGCCCGGCTTGACGATCCAGCGGTCCACGTAGCGGTCTAGGTTCTGCAACACGGCTATTCTGCTCGGCTCGTCGTCGTCCATATACGCGAAGCGGGCCCCGATCCTCTCCAGCTCGTCCCTCAAGGCCTTGGCCCAAGCCACGACCTCCTCGTGGCTCAACATATCCTCCCTCTTCAGCCTATTAGTTGAGCGGCCTAGGTGCATATAGCTCTTGACCTCAACGAAGTGCGGGTTCCCCCTCTTGACCAGCTGGGCGAACTCCTGGAGGTACTTCTCGTCGTAGTTGAGGCTGCGGATCAACGTTATGCGTACGACGGTCCTCGTGGGCATGGCGGCTAGGAGGTCTAGGCTCCTCAGCCACCTCTCCCAAGCGTCCTCCCTATTCATGACGGGCACGTTGATGACGTAGAACAGCTCCTTGTTGGGGGCGTTCATGGATAAGTACAGCTGGGTGGGCAGGGCATCCTCCTTGATGAGCCGCTCCAACATCTCCGGGTGTTGGCCGTTCGTGACTATGAAGACGGACCTCGTGTGGGGGAGCGACTTTATGTACTTCACGAGCTCGGGGAGCTTGGGGTAGAGCGTGGGCTCCCCCGAGAGCGATATGGCCCAGTGCGTGGGGGCCAACGCCTCCTTAACCCTCGCCCTAGCCCCCGCGTGCCCCCAATAGCCGGACAAAAGCCTCTCCCTCTCCTTGAGGACCCCCCTCACTATCTCCTCCGGCTCCATCACGTTGAACTCGTCCGGCGCAAACGAGTCGAAGTCCTCGGTGGGCCGCCAGCAGTAGATGCACCGGTTGCTGCAGACCATCCCCACCGGGCTCATCTCCACGCATCTGTGGGAGCCGCCGGCGGGGGCGTTGTAGAACTTCACCTTATAGCAGCTCTTCTTGCCCTCCAAGGCGTCCTTAGTCCACTTGCAGAGCTCCACGGTGGCGTGGCCGTATACGCCGTAGTGCGCCTCTATGAGCTCGCGCATGGTGGAGGCCCTGATCTTAATTATGCGCCCCTCCAACACGTGGTGGCGGCCTACGACCTCCTCCTCGCAAGACACGATTTTAGACCGACAGTAGTATTTAAACTCGCTAAACCGAGCCGCACCGGATGATGGCCAGGCTCAGGGAGCCTTCCAACCATGGGCAGTTAGCCGGCATGTAGGCCTTTGTGCGGTCGGGTCGTAGCCTTGCACAAGCCGCGCGGGCTAGATTGAAGATATCGAGAAAAGCTCATGTCGACGGAGATCTCAGATAGGGCTGATAATGAGGACCGAGGCCTGCATCGACGTAGGCGGCCCTAGGGCCTCGGCCTTAAGACGGCCTCGGCCGCATACTCGACTGAGAAGGCCAAGGGCTCTACGCCCTCGGCGACCGCCCCCCTCACCAGTTGCTCTAGGTTGGCCGGATCTATGCCCTTGTTGACGGCCTCTACATAGGCGTAGGCTCTGCTGAGCGGGTTCTCCATATTCTTATTCCAATCGTACTCGAAATACCTAAGCCTATACTCGGGCACGTCCTCTGGGCTGTGGAGCAGCCTCTTGACGACCCGCCTCACCCCCTCTAGGTCGTTGGCCGACTCGACGACGACTTGTAGAAACCCCTCGTCGCCCATGGAGTCGAAGTCCACGTAGTAGCTGTAGGCCAGCCCCCTCTCCCTCAGCTCGCGGAAGAGGAGCGACTTCGTGCCTGAGGCTAAGTGAAAGGCGGCGGCGTTCAGCTTGAGGTAGGGCTGGCGCGTGGTCACCTTAACGGCGTAGCTGTAGTAGATGCCGCTGATAGATTCGTCGAGCTCCTCGACGTGGCCTGGGCCCTTGGCCATGGGCGGGGGGTCCCCCTCCGGCGCCTCGCCCTCTAGGGCGCTCAGCATAGCCCTCAGCCTCTCCACGCCGGAGCGCCCCACGCCGCCCGTCGCCGCCACTATTAGCCTATTAGGCCTAATCCACCTCTCCTCGAACTCCACTATGTCCCTCACGGAGGCCGCTCCGACCACCTCTGGGTAGCCCTCTATGGGCGCGCCCCAGGCGCCTTCGCCGAATAGGGCCCTGAGCCCTAAATCCCCTATCCTCTCGCCGGGGTCCTCGCGCTTAGTCCTAATCTCCGAGAGCACCACCCGCTTCTCCCGCTCAAACCTATCCTCCTCGTAGCTGCGATTAGTTAAGACTCTGAGGGCCGCCTCGGCTAGGCCCTCGAAGCTCTCGGCGAGGGCTTGGAACGTGAGGACCACTAAGTCCCGGTGGGTATACGCGTTGGTCTCGCCGCCGAGGGACTCAACGGCCCTATCCACGTCGAAGCCGGGGACGTTGAACATGGCGTGCTCTAGGAGGTGGGAGTAGCCCCTCTCCTCCTCGCGCTCGTATAACGGGCCTACCCTAATGCCTATAGCTATCGAGGCGAGGCTGGAGGGATAGGTATCGACGAGGAGGAGGACTCCGTTGTCCAACACCTCGCTCTTAAATGATCCTCTCATCGGCATATCTACGTATTACCATAGGTATATATTTTAATAAATCAGAGGCGGTTATGTGGAAGCCCAGCTCCTTCGCGGCCTCCTCGCCTGCTAGGCCGTTGACGAAGGCGGCGAGGGCCGCGGCGTCGAGCAGGCTCTTAGCCTTAGTTGCAAACGCCGCCACTAGGCCGGTCAAAACGTCGCCGGTGCCGCCGACAGTCATGGCAGGGGTGCCCGTTATGTTCACCCTCACGCGGGAGCCGTCGGTTATTACGTCGTAGCGCCCCTTGAGCAGAATAACGGCGCCTATTTTGGCGGCCTCCCCCTTGGCGACCTCCATCCTCTGCCTGAGCTCAGTCGGCGCCTCGGCCCCCGTCAACGCCTTGAACTCTCCAGCGTGCGGCGTGAAGACTACGCCCCTCCCCTCCGCCCTCGCGCCAGACAAGGCCTTTATGGCGTCTGCGTCGATTACGAGGGGCTTCCTCCCCAGGAGGCGCCCGAAGAGCATCCTCACGGCCTCTTGGGTCTCTGGCTCAAGCCCCAGCCCGGGGCCCATCGCCACCGCGTCGGCCCTCTCGGCCAGCTTAATCAACTCCTCCACGTGGGCCGGCCTAAGCCTATCGCCCTTGAGGGGCACCGCTATTAGGTCCGGGGAGTAGGCCTTGGCCGCCTGCGCCGCCGGCTCGGGCTCCGCCAATATGGCGAGGTCGACCCCGGCCCTAAGAGAGGCCAACGCCACGTACATCGGCGCCCCGGAGTACTCGGCGGATCCGCCGATTATTAGGACCCTCCCGTGGTCCCCCTTCTTCGAGTCGGCCCTCCTCGCGAAGCTCAAGCGCCTGAAGTCCCCGGGCCCCACGTAGAGCTCCGCCTCGGGGGGTATGCCTATGGGCTCCACGACGAGCTTGCCCACGTACCTGGCGGCCTCAGGCTTCAGGAGGCCCGGCTTGGCCTTGTGAAAGGTCACCGTCACGGCCGCCGTAACCGCCTTATCCCTCACCTCCCCCGTGTCGGGGTCAAGCCCGCTGGGGACGTCCACGGCCACCTTAGGCGCAGGCGAGGCGTTCATGAGGTCTATGGCCGTCGCGTGCGGCTCCCTCAGCTTGCCCCTTATCCCAGTCCCCAATATGGCGTCTATAATTACGTCGGCCCAGAGGAGCCAGCTCTGTAGGGCTAAGAGCTCCTCGGGGGACTGGGCGACGGCTATTTCGGCGAAGGTCCTCCTCAGAGCCTCGAAGTTTATCTTGGCCAGCTCCTCCCTGGGCTCGCCCAAGGCTATGGCGCGGACCTCTTTGCCGAGCCCGTGAAGGTGCCTAGCCGCCACGTAGCCGTCGCCGCCGTTGTCGCCGGTCCCGGCCACGACCAAGACCCTACTAGCCGTCGGGAACTCGCGCAACACGGCCCTAGCGACGGCGGCCCCCGCGTTCTCCATGAGGACTATGCGCGGCACGCCCAGCCACTCCGAGTTGCGGTCGGCCACATACATATCTAGCGTCGTGATGGCCTCCACAAAAGCCGAGGCGCCTAGCTATTTATAGATGCCGCCGGCGAGCTAAAAGAGGCCGCAGTCGATGAGCCTCTTTATGAACCTGTAGGTCAGCCCCCAGATGATCCAGCCGCCCGCCGAGAAGGCGGGGCGCCCCCTAAACGCGGCCTCGGCCAGATCCAGCCTAGAGATCCACCGCGCCGCCGCCACCTCTTCGCCGGGCCGGACCTCCTCGCCCATGGCATCGGCCCTAAAGACAAAGGAGTAGACCTTAAGCGTGGGCGCGTTCATGGGGGAGTCGGGCCCCAATGCGCCCAACAGCTCCGCCTCCTCTAGGTCCACGCCCACCTCTTCCCTCGCCTCGCGTATGACCGTCTTGCGCAAATCGGCGTCGCCCGGCTCCCAGTGGCCGCCCGGAAAGCCTATTTGGCCGGACCAGGGGTCGCCGGGCCTCTCAGCCCTCTTTATGACTAAGAGCTTCCCGCCCCTGAGAATCGCCGCCACCGCGGCCGTGTTCGGGCCCCCCGGCGGTACCTCTTTCTGAAGGCACATGTACCATACGGCCGATAAAAATATAATCAGCACGCCCGGTGTCAACACCCATATGCCCTTGCAAGCCTCTTCATCGGCATTGGACGGGGCGGCGCATTTATTTCTTCCGGCGCCGCGGACCCTAAACAGATAAATATCCAGGCCTCGTAGGGGCTATGAGCCTAGATGTATCAATTCTCCACGGGAAAGCCAAGGAGGAGTTCGATAAAAACCCCTGCCTAGTCGACTCCCCCGGCGAAATCGCCGAGTGCGCCAAGAGCAAGCTGTCAGCCGTCGGCTTTCAGGTCTACGACGTGATGTTCCTAGACGCCAACGTCGACCCGGCGGAGAGCCCGGACAAGGCGCGCTTCCTTAGGCTGGAGGCCCGCTACAGCGACAGCCCCGACAAACATATATTTACCTTCGCAATCCTCAAGCCCGGCGGCAAGTACAAGCTGCTTTGGCTGCAGAGCGCCGTCGCCACTAAATGAGCGAGTTCCTAACGGCGAGGGAGCGAATAATCCAAGCCCTATTAAGCTCGTCGGCCCCGCTCGATGTATATCAAATACGGGAGGCGGCGGGCCTAGACCTAAAGCCCTCCGAGATATACGGGGAGCTGGAGCACGTGGCTAAGACCCTCAAGAGGCGGGGCATGCGCCTAGTCGTCGTGCCGGCCAAATGCAGGAGCTGCGGCTACGAGTTCAGGGACCGCGAGAGGCTGAAGAAGCCGTCGAGGTGCCCCCGTTGTAAGTCGGAGAGGATAGACCCCCCTAAGTTCTATATTACTTCCTCTTAAACTTCTTCATCCGTAGATTTCTACTCCCGCAGCGGCGGCATTTGACGGCCTCCGGCGGGTTCCTGGCTCCGCAGTTGCGACATATCTTGTAGTTGAAGCGGTGCTCGAGGACTATCCTCAGCTTATCGGGGTCGAGAGTGATGGGCATACCGCTGCGTCCTCGGCGCTTTATAAGTTTTACTCGGAGGAGACGTCTATGGCCTTTATGGGGCAGGTCATCATGCCCCTGACCGCCTCGTCGACGAGCTCGTCTGGGGCGAGGCCCTCGTAGGGGCTCCCCGCCCTATATTCCTCCCTCACGACCGCCCTACCCTCCTCGTCGTGGGAGTATACCCTCGGCGCAAGCACGTAGCAGAGGCCGCAAGAAAAGCAGAGATCAGCCCTTATGGCTATGCGAACCACCACTGCCTTAGCTCTCTATAAAAATTTCGATGTTCCAGTCCTCGCGCGGCACCACGTAGGCGAGCGCCGGCCTTAAGCCCAGCCTCTCGAGGGCCTTCTGCCGCGCCGCCAGCGCCATCTGCTTCTTCCTGAGCTTGGCCGGCTTATAGGCGGTGGAGGTCTTCACCTCGACGTGGTAGACGGCCTCCCCGTCGTAGACCAAGAAGTCCACCTGCCTCAGCGCCTCTATGACGTCGGCTAGCTCCTCGTCGTCGAGCTTGGCGGCTCTCCAGGCCAAGCGCGCGGCGATGGCGCGCTCCTCGCCAGTGACTCCCTCGATCCCCACCACGTGGGGCGCCTCCTCCCCCCTCTCGACGAAGCCCGCCAGCTCCTCGAGGCCCGCCTTGAGGACGGCCGCGAACTCCCCCGAGTCCTTCCCCACATACCGTATCAGCCCCTTCGGGGGGTCTAGGAATAGCTTATAGCCCTCCGGCCCCAGCGCCGGCACGAACCAGCTCTTGTGTATAGGCCATTTCCCCTCGACGTGCGCGCTTATATACTCCTTAGGGGGCTTGAGCAGTGGCCACTCCCCCGGGGCCTCAACCCTCTCGGCGGATATCACGCCCTCGACCAGCATGGCGACCACGTCGCCTCTGGCGGCCCCCGGGAGGAGCTTTGAGGCGACCAACTCGCCGAGGAAGCCTATGTCGGAGCCGAGCACGTCGAGGAGGTTGACCCTAATCAGCACGACATTAGCCCCTTGGGCGAATATATGGGCTATGTATAGTTACGTATACGTCAACGGAGCTCGTTAGCAAATAAAAGTAATTATTTATAATTATAATTTTACTTTAAAAAATTAGAAATAAAATTTTATATTAATAGATGGAAATAAATTTTTAATACTAAGAAAGATTTATAAGGAGAGTATAAAATTCGCCACATGGCCGACGAAGGGCTTGAGGCCTTGATATCTCCTCAATCGGTCGCCGTCGTGGGCGCCTCGCCGAAGCAAGCGACTGTGGGCTACGTCTTGTTCGAAAACATGGCGAATAGGTTTAAGGGGAAGGCATATTTTGTAAATCCAAAATATGATGTTGTCGAGATGTGGGGTAAACAATTTAAGTTTTATAAATCTATTTCAGAAATTGATGATAAAATAGATGTTGTAGTTGTAGCAGTCCCCGCGCAGGTTGTGCCGCAGGTGCTGGAGGAGGCGGGGAGGAAGGGGGCTAAGGCGGCCATAATTATCAGCAGCGGCTTCGCCGAGGTCGGCAATAAGGAGCTAGAGGACGAGGTGAAGGCCGTGGCTAAGTCGTACGGCATGAGGGTCCTCGGGCCTAACTGCATAGGCGTATACAACGCCTTCACGGGCTTCGACACCGTGTTTCTGCCGGCAGAGCGCGCGGGGAGGCCCCCCGCCGGCCCTCTGGCCTTGATCAGCCAGAGCGGCGCGGTGGCCGCCTCCATCATGGACTGGACCGCGAGGCGCAACATAGGTCTCTCAGTCGTCGTCAACTACGGCAATAAGGCGGATGTGGGCGATGTGGAGCTGTTGAGGCATTTCGCAGAGGACGAGAAGATAAGGGTCGTTACTATATACATAGAGGGCTTTAAATACCCCGGCGAGGCCAAGAGGTTCTTGGAGGTGGCCGGCGAGGTGAGCAAGAAGAAGCCCGTAATAGCCTATAAGGCCGGGAGGTCCTCCGCCGCCCAGCGCGCCGTTAAGTCCCACACGGCCGCCCTCGCCGGCTCCTACGAGATGTATAGGGCCCTATTCCGCCAAGCCGGCATAATAGAGGCCTCGAATCTGCGCGAGATGTTCGATATGGCTAAGGCCTTGGCCATGCAGCCGCTCCCCAAGGGTAATAGGGTGCTCGTCATAACGGATTCGGGCGGGATGGGAATACAAGCCGTGGATATGCTCGAGGGCCTCGGCCTAGAGGTGCCCGAGATACCCGCCTCTATACAGAGGGAGCTGAGGCGCGAGCTCCTGCCCTTCGCCGCAACCACGAATCCCGTCGACGTGACCGGCTCGGCGACCGACCAGCACTACAAAGTCGCGCTGGAGGCTTTGCTCCCCACCGCCTTCTTCGACATGGCTTTGGTGGTCACGCTCATGCAGGTGCCCGGCCTCACGCAGAACTTGGCCGAATATATAATCGACGCCAAGCGCCTCAGGAAGCCCATAGTGGTCGTGAACTTCGGCGGGAGCAAGATGGTGCAGGACTTCACTAAGGCCCTTGAGGACGCCGAGATACCCACCTACTCCACGCCCGATCGCGCCGCCAAGGCCCTCTGGGCCCTCTACGAATACGCAAAAATAAGGGGCGTGGTTAGGACATGAGCTCGGTGATTGCTAGGGCTAGGTCTGAGGGGAGGAGCAAGTTGCTGGAGCACGAGGCCTTCGAGCTCCTGCGCGCCTACTCGATACCCACGCCCGACTACGGCATCGCGCGGGACGAGGGGGAGGCCCGGTCCATAGCGGAGAAGATAGGCTACCCAGTCGCCGTGAAGGTGGTCTCTAGGCAAATAGTCCACAAGACCGACGTGGGGGGCGTGGCCTTGGGCATATCGAGCCCTCAAGAGCTCGAGAGGGCTTGCGCCGCCATAAAGGCGTCTGTTAAGGCCAAGGCGCCTTACGCGGACATAGAGGGCTTCTTAATCCAGCGCATGGTCCCCGCGGGGCTGGAGCTGATCATAGGCGCTGTCTACGACGACATATTCGGCCACGTAATAGCCTTCGGCCTAGGCGGCATATTCACGGAGCTCTTCCGCGACGTGTCGATGCGCCTGGCGCCCGTAGATGAAGACGAGGCGTGGAGGATGGTGAAGGAGGTTAAGGCGTATCGCCTCCTCCAGGGCTATAGGGGCATGCCGCCCAGAGACGTGCACGCCATCGTAGACATACTCGTTAAATTCTCGCGCCTCATCGTTGAGAACCCCGAGATAAAGGAGGCCGACCTCAACCCCGTCATCGCGTTGAGCGAGGGCGAGGGCGCGTACGTAGTGGACGCCCGCTTCTTGTTAGGGACGCCTTAATATTTAAAGAGAGTTCGATATATCGGCTATGTCACCGCGGCGCACAATAGCCTTCATAGTAATGCTGGCCGCCTCGTTCATGGTGGCGGTAGACGCCACCATAGTGGTCTTGGCTCTGCCCGCCATGATGGAGGGGCTAAAGGCCTCTTTAGACGTAGTTGTGTGGGCTATCGTGGTGTATTTGCTAGTCGTCACAGTGTTTTCGACCCAGTTGGGCCGCCTCGGCGACCTCAGGGGGCGGGCCAGAGTATTCAACGTGGGGATGGCGCTGTTCGGCCTAGGCAGCGCGTTGGCGGGCGCCTCGACGAACGCGGCCGAGCTCATCGCGTTTAGGGCCGTCCAAGCGCTCGGCGGCGCCATGATGACCTCCAACACCATGGCGCTTATCTCGGACTACTTCCCGCCCGAGAGGCGGGGGTGGGCCTTCGGGTGGTCCTCCTCCGTCTGGAACCTCGGCGCCGTTGTCGGCATATTGGCCGGCGGCCTCATAACGACGTATTGGGGCTGGCGCTGGGACTTCTACGTAAACGTGCCCGTAGCCGCCATCGGCTTCCTCTTGGGGTTGAGATACCTCGAGGATTTGGGCGAGAGGACTAGGCGCAGCTTCGATATATGGGGCGCGGCCTCGATAGGGGCCTCGCTGTTGCTGTTCTCTATGGCCGGCCTAGAGATAGCGGCGTTAGGCCCCACGGAGACCGCGTTCCTGGAGGCCGCTGCCGGGGCCGCGTTGTTGATAGCCTTTGCCCTCATAGAGACGAGGGCGCCGGAGCCGATAATCCCCAAGTCCTTAATAGGGCTCAAGATGTTCACCATGTCCAGCCTATCGTTGTTCCTGCAAACCGCCGCCAATTACGCAGTCCTATTTCTGCTAACCATGTACCTACAGGGCGTAAGGGGGCTCAATCCCTTCCAAGCATCGCTGTGGCTGATGCCCGGCTACCTTATAGGCGCGGTGGCCGCGTCGGCGGGCGGGAGGCTCGCCGATAGGCTAGACCCCAGGCTCGTGGCGTCCACGGGGCTCACCATGCAGATAATCGCATACCTCCTCTACCGCGCCGTCTTGACGACCTCTACGCCCCTAGTCTATATACCGATTATAGCCTCGGTCAACGGCGTCGGCGCCGCGTTGTTCTACTCCTCCAACGGGAAGCTCGTGATGTGGGAGGTGCCCCGTAGCCTATACGGCGCCGCCTCCGGCACCTCTAGGACCTTCGGCAACATAGGCATGATAGTCAGCTTCGTTTTGGCCATCGTGGTCTCGGCGGCCGCCATCCCCAGGGAGCTCGCCTTCCAGATATTCGCCGGCCTCACGTCCCTAGACCCGGCGCTCATGGAGCCGTTCATAGACAGCCTGCGCTCCGCCTTCTTGGCCTCGGCGATTATAATGGTCATAGCCGCTGCTCTCTCATGGGCCAGGCTGACGCATACCCCGCGACAATAGCCTTCGGCCGAGGCCTTTTGGGGGAGGCGCTTAGGATAATTGAGGCCGAGTACGGCCCGGCGAAATACGCTAGGGCTGTCGTCGAGGACGGCATCGGCGACGTGGCCGTCGCGTACGTCGGCGGGGAGCCCGCCGCGGCGCTGGTGTTCTACAAGATAAAACTCGCCGCCCCCTCTGCGTGCACTACTACGTCGCCGTCTCGTCTAGGTTTAGGCGCAGGGGGCTGGCCAAGCTGTTGATCACTTCGGCGGAGGCGCGTTGCAGGGCGCCGGCCTATGCGGCGACCACCGAGGAGGACAACACGGCCGCCCTAGCCCTATTCGCGGGCCTCGGCTATAGGGCATATCGCTGGCGCGAGCTCGATAGAAGGACGCGCGTAGTCCTCCTAAAGGCCACCTGCGGCTACGACGACGATGTGATTCTGATAAAGGGGATATCGCCGCGCGAGCTTGCGGCCGATGAGGGCGACGCCGAGGAGTTCAACAGGCGCGAGTGCTATTTGGTCTGGCTCGGCGTCCGCCGTTAGGCTTATAAATTCTGCGTAAGGTTCGTGGGATGGACAGCCGCGATATGGCTCTGGCGGCCGTGATATTGTCGTCTATAGCGATCGCCCTGCTTTTGGTCTTCATCGCCATAAGCTTCTACACGCCCCCTCCGCCTCAACAAAAATACATAGTCGTCATACCCATAACGAATGTAATAGATGACTGTTGGGTAAACCCCCTCCTGCCCTATATCTTAAACCTCAATAAGAGCTCTGTGGCCGGCATTATACTCTATGTGGACTCGCCCGGCGGCACCCTCGACGCGACGGAGGCCCTATACGGCGCGTTGAAAGGCTTGGGCAAGCCCATATACGCCGTGGCCGATGGGCTGGATGCTTCGGGCGCCTTCTACGTCAGCATGGCGGCCCAAAGGGTCTACGCATCGCCGAGCGCCCTCGTCGGCAATATAGGCGCCTGGACCATAATAGAACCCGACGTCTTCTGGACCCCGATACCGCTAGAGGTATATTCGACGGGCCCCGATAAGCTTTACGGCATGTCTCTCCTCCAATACTACGACTCCGTAGACCAAGCGGCCGCCAGCTTCCTCAACGTAGTCGTGAGGAGCCGCGGCGATAGGCTCAAGGCGCCCCTCTCCCTCCTCGCGTCGGGCCGCCTCTTCACGGCGCAAGAGGCCTTACGCCTAGGCCTAATAGACCAAATAGGCGGGCTCTCCCAGGCCATAGCCGATATGGCGCGAGCCCTCAACTTGACGAAGTACTCGGTAGTCACGATCTACTCATACTTCGGTGTAATGCCCCCCAACTGCACCTCTTCGCTGTCCGCCGAGGCGAGGATCCCGTTGACGTTTCTATTGAACACGAGCCTCACGCCCATATACTATATTTATCCACAAGCCGTCGAGGTCGACATAAACATGAGCGTCAGCCCTCCCAAGGTCCCCCAGGGCGCTCCGCCGAACACTAAGTATGTCGTCATCGACGTGAGCCACGGCAATTTCATCCCGCAAGCCTTCATCCAAGAGCTCGCCGCTGATTTAGCGCAAGACAACTGCAGCGTGGCGTTCGCCCTCAGCTCCTCGGAGCTCACGAACCTGCTCGGGAACGCGTCGGGCGTGGTTATAGCGGAGCCATCGGTCCCCTACTCGCAGGCCGCCGTAGACGCCTTAGCCTCAGCGTCTCGACACGGCGTGAGGATAGCCATATTCTACGACCCGCGCCTAGCCACATCGCTCCTCATATCGTCCTCACCGCCTGAGCCCGTATACCTAGACGCGTTGTTATCAAAATTCGGCGTGGGGCTATACGATGGATACCTATATAATGGGTCCGCATTGCTCGGCAGCTTCTCCTCCAATTGGCAGTTCGTCCACATCTCTACGTACAACTCCACCTTAGTGGATGGGCCTTTGGTGTTCTTCACGCCGGCCGCTCTGGCAGGCTCAGGCGCCGGCGCGTATGCGGACGCAGACTTAACAGGATATGGGAAGGGGGTTTACGCCGTTGTGTTGCAGAGGGGCAACGTCACAGTAGTAGGCTCGATAACCAGCTTCCTGCCCTACTTCGCCACGCTCGGGAACAACGCCGAGTTTCTGGCCAACGTCGCCAATTGGCTCTGCGGCGGCTAAACCGCCTGGGAAAAGTAG
>JZWT01000160.1 GCA_000960885.1 Thermoproteus sp. AZ2
TCAGCTTGGCGAGGTCCTCCGCGCTTAGGGCCCTTAGGACTGCCTTGCGCAGGGCCTCCGGCTCTTTCTCAGCCAACTCCTCTAAGGCCTTTTTAACGGCCTCCACGCATAAATGTCTATCCTTGTTTTTATTCTTTGTGCGTTGCGGCTCAGCGACTATAGCTACAGAGACGTTTCCTCGAGTTTAAAACCTTCTTAACCGCGATAACCGACCGCATGCGCCCTGGATGAGGCGTATCGGGTTAGTTACGGCGACTTCGGGAGGCGAGGCCCACGATGGACCCCCTATATCGATTACGCCGCCGTATCGGCGCCCTGTGGAGGGGCCAGACACAAGAGCACTGGATACGGGCTCGGGGCACAACGGCTAGGGCGTTGCGGCTGTTCCCTAGGCCAGCCGACGAGGCTATGCGCGCCTCGCGCGGAGCTGCCCCCGCGCCGGTGCGGAGCCCGGCCCCCGCGGCGCCTCGTGGAGGCTTGCGGGCGCTGGAGGGGCCTCGCCGCATCTGGCGGCGCACGCCGCATGGGAGGGAGTCGCCGATCGCCTCTCCGCCGTGAGGCTTGGGTGAGGAGGGTGGCGGGCCCGGCGGGATTTGAACCCGCGACCTACGGCTTAGAAGGCTCGGCGGGATGGTCGAGGCCCACCGCCGCTCTATCCATGCTGAGCTACGGGCCCTGTCCTTATTATGCGCGGTATAAAAATTTCGTTGCCCCCTGCGCGGGCCTATTTGCCCGTGGGCACTAGGCCGCCTGTGATTTCGGCGAATGCGCCCTGGTTGAAGGCGAAGGCGTAGTTCACTAGGGTTAGGTTGACCGCGATGGTGGGGCCTTTGTCTGGATATATGTAGAGGGTGGCGTTGGCGGGCACGCCGTTTTGTAGGAGGCAGAGCTTAGACGCGTTTATGAGCAGCGGCTCTCCGCGGGCCGTCGCAGACGCCGTTGCGGCGAAGCAATACGTCGTCTCCCCGCGCCAAGTCCCCTCGCCTATGTAGCGGCTCTCGTTGAGCATGGCCCTATACTCCTGGGCTAGGTCTAGGTAGGGCACGCAATCCGCCACCCTGATGCTCGCCAGCTTGAAGCCGTAGCAGAGCTCCTCGCCGCTCCTCCACAACGCCAAGTCCAGCCCCGCCCTAAATATTACTAGGCCCGCCTGGACCGCGACCGTGCCGTTGACGACGGCGGCGTCTCCCACGGGCGTCCTCGATATGGTCACGAGCCCCCTCACGTATCTGGGGAACAACGGCGAGGCCCGGGGGCCCGCTAAGCCCGCCGAGAGCTCATACGTGGCCGTTATATTCCTAGACGCAAGCGCCGCCGCGTTCCTCAAGGCCGCGGCGGGCCCGCCCTGCGCAGACAAGGCGAGGTACGCGGCCGATGCGGCGGCCGCCGCTATGGCGACCGCTATTGCCACGACCAGAGCCGGCCTCACGGCGCCTACGCCCGGCAGGCTTAAAAGCTTATTGCCGAGCCCTCCTCCGCCAAACGGCCGCAACGGCCGCGGCCATGGCGGCTGCGGCTATTGGGAGCGCCAGGGGCACCGCCGCCTCGTTGAGCCTACAGTCGTAAGTGGGCGGGTCTGCCACGGCCAAGCGGAGGGAGTATGTCAAGAACGCCGAGGTTGCCGCCGACTTGTTCCCGCAGACTAGCTCAGCCTCTGCGTACAGCGCGGGGAGCCCCAGAGAGGCGGCGGACGCGTTGGCCTCGGCCACGTAGACGACGCGGATGTCCAGAGGCCCGGAGGCCTCGAGGGGGGCCAACGGCTCGGCGCGGCCGCCCACGACTAGGTACGCGGGCTCGAAGTAGGCGGGCCCGACCGCGCGGGCGGAGGCGTTTACGGAGAAGCGGGAGCCGGCGTTGAGCCAAGCCGAGCTTGAGCCGAATACGCTCGAGACGGACACGAGGTATTGCTTGACGTAGGAGACTGAGATGTTCAGAGGAGCCGCGACCGCTAGGGCCAGGGGCAGGGGCTCGCCGCCGATGCTGGGCTCGACGAGCCGGGTCCTATTCCCGAGGTCTACGACGGGCGTCTCGTCGACTACAATCCTCGAGCCGGCGTTGAACCAGCCCGCGGTCTCGTTCTCGTAGGCCTTAATCGTTACGTAGTACTGCTTAGTGTACTCGACCGTTACGTTGAGGGGCCTTGAGACGGCTATCTGCGCGGGCTCAGGATTCACGAGCCTAGTCAAGTTGCCGAAGTCCACGAGCGGCTGGACGGCTAAGACGGCCCCCTCGTTGAACCACCCGGCGGTCATGTTTCCGGGCGCGCTTATAACAACGTAGTACTGTTTGGCGTATTCGACGGTGACGTTTAGAGGCCCCGAGACGGCAACATACGCCGGCCTAGGGCTGGCCAGCCTAGTCCCGTTGTTGAAGTAGACGACGGGCTGGATATAGAGCACAGAGCCAGCGTCGTACCAGCCCGCGGTCGTATTGCCGGGCGCGCT
>JZWT01000161.1 GCA_000960885.1 Thermoproteus sp. AZ2
TTTCTTTCGTCAAGCGCTAAAACGCCGTGTTTATCGTCGTGTTAGGCCGTGCGGCTTAACACGGCGTTGGGTCCGCCGTCTGCTCTGCCTTTATGCCAATATAGATTCCTCAGTTGTCCTGGATCTATAAACCTGGAGCCGCGGGCCGCGTTAATGCGACTGGAGTTGATATATTGGCGGGGTTGCGCCGTGAGTTAACGGCGTCAGCTCGCGGTTTGGCTTGAGCGGCTTATAGAATTGCCGGCGAGTTTCAAAGGGACTATGCGCTGGCTAAATGGCCGAGGCCGCCCGCGTTGTATCACATACCTTTAGGAGGGACGTAGACCCTCAATCGCCGCGTTGCATCACCAGCCCTGGAGAGGGTAGCGGATAGATGGCGTGGGGCACTAGGCCGGCTCGCGGCGTCGTTTACGCCTTATGCCGCGGCTGGCTCAGAGCGCATTGCGTTCTATGCGGAGCTGTCGGCACCTATGCGGTTGTGTTGGGCGGTAGTCGTGTTTCGAGGTCGTTTAGGGCTTCCTCCAGCTGCGCGTTCCACGCGAGACGCTGCTTCAACTCCTTTATGCGTTTGACGAGTTCGCGTATCAGTAGGTATATGTCTACCGCCGCCTCTTCCCTCGAGGTGTACTTCGACATGGCGACGTCCGGGTCTGGGCCGTTGTATTGATAGTCGTGGAGGTCAAGCGCCTTGTCGGTCCAGGAGGATATGCCCGCATGCCCAACTTTCTCCAACATCTGCGACAACGCCTTCATCCTCGACGTGGGTACTCTAGGTATCGCCTTTTCCACGAGCCACCTCCTCTCCTCCTCTGTTTTGGCTACTGCCTTTAGTTTGTCTAGTTCTAGGCGCAGCAAGGCCGCGAGCAGCGCCCTCCAGGCCTGGAAGGCCTTGCCGGCCGCGTCCCTGGTCAGCCCCTCCCCTAGAAAGCCTAGGGCTAGCCTCGCCTCCACGAGGGCCTCAAGTATCCTAGCCCCGACATAGGCCCCGTCGGTGGGCTTGGGGAGGGGCCTATCTAGGGAAACGTGTAGCTCCACGAATGGCTGCGCCCCCTGTGATTTAAACCTTCTGCACGACTTCATATCTTATCAAGCGTCTGACGCTGTACTTACCATTTGCATCGATGATTATTGAATTTACCGATAGAGATAGAGCGATAGAGCAGATTAACGAGTGGGCTGAGAAAGGCACGTGGAGTCCCATTGTGACTTTTGGCCCTGAGGGTTGCGGTAAGACGGCTATCCTTAGGCAGGCTGCGCATATGTTGAGGGAGCTTGGCTATGACGTCTTCTATCTGCACCCGCTGGATAAGTCGTTTGCGGCTGAGATCGATGATAAGGATGTGAAGGAGCGATTCCTCGACATCGTTCAGCAGACTGTTGCGGATGGGAAATGGTTGAGAGTCGCCCTCGAGACCTTCGACCTAGTGCGCGAATTGCTAAAGAGGAGGAAGAGGAAAGTCGCCGTAATCGCCGATGACGTATTCCAAGCAATAGGCCTAGACAAGGCGGCGGCGTACGTGAAGGGCCTATTAAACATGATCGAACATCCCGTATACTTCTACGAAAGAATGGTCGTAATAGTGGCGACGGGCGAAGGAATATCGAGGGCGGAAATCGGTAGGCATAGGTGGGGCGATTTAATGCCGACATGGAACATGCCTAAAAAGGGCTTTGAAGAGCTTTATGAGAAAATCCCAGGCCAAAAACCACAATTCGAGGAGGTTTGGCGTTGGACTGGCGGAAACCCCTGGCTACTCAGCGAATTATATAAAACGAACTGGAATTACGAGAAGGTGATACAAGGCATTATTAAGGAAAAGAAGTTAGATGCCTTTATATTTGCATTAAGTCAGGAGGAGAAGGAGTGGTTGGCCGAGGCTATTGAGGACCCAGACAGCCTATACGCTAGAGAAAGAATACCGCTCATGAATAAATTGGTTGAACTAAACTTATTGATGGATGAAGTATATTATAGAGACCCGGACTTCTGGATAGACCAACCACCACCCGAAAAAGACCTAGAGTTGGGTATTGGAGAGAACGCGGCATGGCATACGCCAATACATAGAGAGGCGGTGAAGAGGGCGTTGAACAAATAAACGCCCTCTAGGCCCGAGGCCGCTAGACGTCGAGGCGCGCAACGGGCCGCCTATCGACGGCGTATGGGGCGATTTAGAGCGGCGCGGCCGTCGGCGGCCTGTCACGGATAAGCTTAGTCCACGTAGCCCCGCAGGGTAGCGATCCCGAGCCCCTAGGCGGGTCTCCGCAGGGGCCCTTATTGGGGAGCTGCGCCCCGGTTGATCGGCCTTGAGAGGCGTCTC
>JZWT01000162.1 GCA_000960885.1 Thermoproteus sp. AZ2
GGCCTCGGCGAGCGCCGAATAGAAGCCGGGGGAGCCCCAGTTCGCCGCGAGCTGGGCCAAGAGCGAGCCTATGCCGAATACGTGGTACTCGGAGGCGCCCACCGAGAAGACCTCGGAGACGGTGATGTAGAAGAACCCGTCGGCGAAGCTGGGCAATAGGTTGGCCGCGATCCTCGGCATAGAGAAGGGGATGTAGATCTTGGCCATCTTGCCCCAGAAGCCCAGCCTCAAGTTCTCGGCCACCTCGACCATCTCCTGCGGCACGGTCTTAAAGGCTTGGTAGATGCCGATCCAGATATTCCACACGACGGCCGTGAGGACTAGGAAGTCCGCGGCCAGCTCAACGCCGATATATCCCCCTATCCCCGACACGAAGAGGACCAAGACCACCGGGAAGAAGGAGAAGACGGGGACGGACTCGAACACGCCTATGAGGGAGGTGTAGGCGTTTTCGAAGAGCTTCGACTTAATCGCTAAATAGCCCAGAAACCAACCCGTGACTATAGACGCCAGTATGAGCCCCAGCACTCTAGCCGTGCTGGCTAAGACGGCGGCTAGTATAATGAGGGGGCTCATGCCTCGGCCTTGGCCTCCTCGCGTGGGGCCGTCAGCGCCGAGTAGAGCAAGTCCACGTATTTCTCGAAGGCCGGGTCCTTCAGGCGCCGCGGCCTCTCTAGGTCTATTTTGATCACGTCGACCACGTGGGCGGGCCTGCCGTTGAGGACGTAGACGACGTCCGCCAGCTCCACCACCTCGTATAGGTTGTGGCTGACCAACACCACGGCCTTCAGAGTGCTCCCCTCGCCGAAGAGTATGTTATATATCTCGTGGCGGAGGTTCTCGGCGGTCAATTCGTCGAGGTGGCTGAAGGGCTCGTCCATGAGCAAGACGTCCGGGCCTGCGGCGAGGGCCCTCGCTATGGCCACGCGCTGCCTCATGCCTCCCGACATCTCCTTGGGGTAGAAGCTCTCGAAGCCCTTCAAGCCCACCAGCTCCAACATCCTCCTTGCCTCCCTCTCAGCCTCCTCCCTGGGGAGCCTCTTGTGCTGGAGGCCGAGCATTACGTTCTCTAGGGCCGTCATCCAGGGGAAGGTCACTATGGATTGGTGGACCAGCATAATCCTCGGCGTAGGCCGCGTGACGGGCTCGCCGTATAGCCTTACTACGCCCGTCAACGGCTTGAGGAAGCCGCCGAGTATCCTCAAGAGGGTAGACTTGCCTATGCCGGAGGGCCCTATAACGGCCGCAATTTCGCCCTCGGCGACGGCTATATTTATGGACTCGAATACTCTAAAGGAGCCGTAGCCGAAGGATAGGTCGAGCCCCTCAAGCACATTCCCCTCGCATCGCGCGCGCCCAAGCCCATCTATATAAATTTTTCTTTTATTGCTAAATATTTATCTTATAATTAAGTTAGAAAATAATTTATATTATAATTAATAATCTAAAAATACTTTAGAATTAAAAATATTTTAAAAACGTAAATATCACAAAGCGCCGATAGCCAACGCGTTGAGTGCTCAATAAAACTTTTAGAGCACTCCACTTAAAAACCCGTTAGTTAAAACCCGTGCGCATAATCTTGGGAACGCCGGTTAGGACCTCCCCCAAGCCCTGGCTTTATTTCCCAGTGGATGCGGTAATGATAAACGCACTAGACGGAGACGAGCGCGCACGCGCGGCGCTTGGCTTCGAGGGCGAGCTATGGGTCGACTCGGGCGGATATCAAATATTGAAGAGGGGAGCCTCGATAGGCGTAGGCGCGCTGGCAGAGAAGTATAGGAGGATAGGCTGCGACGTCTGCTTGGCCTTGGACGTGCCCCCCTCGCCGCAGGACCCGCCGGATGTGGCGGAGAAGAAGGCCGAGGCGTCGTATCGCAATTGGCTGGCCCTAAAGCGGGAGCTCGCGGGCGCCCGCGTCTTGCCGGTCGTCCACGTCTACCCCCACGCCGATTTATTCCGGAAATGGCTTAGGCGGTACGAGGGCGAGGAGGAGCTGGCCATAGGCGGCGCCGTCCCCTACGTCTTAATAGCCAGGGGGGTCCCCCGCAACTCCAGGCGCTTAGCGCTGGAGCTAATAGCTGAGGCCGTCGAGGCCTCCGGGGCCAAGATACACCTGTTGGGGATGGGCAGCCCCGCGGTCGCCGCGGCGTTGGAGGCCTTGGGCGTAGGATCGGCGGACTCGGCCACTTGGAGGCTGAAGGCGGCCTACGGCAAGGTCTTGCTGCCGGGCGGCGGCGAGAGGCACGTGACGACCGCGAGGTCAAGTTCGGCAGGAGGAAGGCCGACGCCGAGGAGCTGGCCCAGCT
>JZWT01000163.1 GCA_000960885.1 Thermoproteus sp. AZ2
AGGCCTAACTCCGAACACCTAGCCAGCTTATTTGCGACGGCCGCGCCCCTCTGCCCTACACAACTGGAGACCTCTAACAGGTGTCTCTCAAGCGGCTCGCAGGGGCCGGCTAAGCAGTCACTTGAGGGCTGGGCCATATCCCTCCACGTAGTTGTCTATGAGGAGCTTAGGCAATTCGCCGCATTCCTCCACGACTTTTAAAAGCCAGCCAACGCCGTATTCTGTCGGGGGCTCGAGACTACATTTACCTGCGATTATTTTGGCGGGATTTAGACGACCCGCCCTATCCATAGAGACCGTGAAGCCGAGCTCCGGACTGCACTCCGGCTCTGTACACACCTCTACTAGGCCCTCCCTCACATACGAAGCACCTACCTTTCGAATTATTTTCTTCAGAGTCTCCGCTTCCACATACAGTCTCCGCCCGAGCTCGTTTAGGATCCACGCATGGCCCGGGTCGGTCGGCGCCTTTGGGGGGGAGCAATTCCGCATAGCTATGCTCCTTATAGGGCAACCTCCACTCCGTAACTTGGCTAAATTTGTCGGCCAAATCGCCGAAGAGGTATATTTCGCCCCTACACGGACCCCCCATATCTGCACACGCGGCCGGCCCTCTGCGCCACGGATTCGACGGAGTCGGCGGAAGATATCAATGCATCGAAGCTCACGTCCACCCCTGCCTCGATGGCGCTAGTGCCCACGACAATTTTAGCATTTGCCAACACGGCCTCAGCCCTATATCTATCCCTACGCGTTAACATAGAATGTATCAAAACTGCGTTAAGCTCTTTAGCTAATTTCATAGCTTTTGAGATGTCGTTGACGACTACAAGCACTCGCTTCCCCTCCTCGGCCTTACGCTTGGCTATTCTCTCAACTTCTTCCTCCTCTATCGCCTTAGTCTCGTACCTCGTTTCCCTGAATATTTCTTCAAACTCCTCGTCTTTAAGCACGACGCGCTTGTCTTCGCGCGCATCGGCGTCGCCGAGTTCTATAAATGTAAAGCCCTTAAAAACCTCGTATTTCCACTGCCCCAAGGTGGCCGACATAACGACGACAGGTATCTCAGCGCCTTTAAGTGTATTTAATGCGGCCCTTAAAGCCGCCATCATTTTCCCGCTCTCCTCTTGGGCCGCCACGTGGGCCTCGTCGAAGAAAACGCAGGAGGGGTAGATATAGGCAAAGGGCTGATGGTAGTGAATAGCCCTAGATTTTTTCATAAATAGCTTATGCCACTCAGCTATGGGGGCCTTCAACAAGTTGTGGATAAAGGAGTCGATTGTCGTCAACACGTACTCCCCCCTGAAGAGGGGATCCTTAACGTAGCCCCTCTGCGTTAGGGTCACATCGCCGTCTTGATAGGTGAAGTTAATATCGGGGTGTTCCCCTCTATATCTCTCCAGCGTTTTATGGAGAATCGCGCGTAAGGGGAAGACATGTATGGCGCGCCAGCACATCCCAGCCTCCTTATAGGCCCTGTAGAGCTCGGGACCGGCCACGGTTTTGCCGTATCCCGTGGGGAGCTCTATGACTAACCTATCTACGCCCTTAGAGGCGAGGGCAATCGCCTCCCTAATCGCCCGCCTCATGTTCCACGAGCTCGTAAAGCGCCTTGGCTTCAGCGGGCTTAAGCCTCTTGGTTTGAGCCATATTTCTAATAATATCATATAAGGGGCTTATTCGTCCAGTCTGGATATATATAAGCAGAGCTGAGGCGACAGTATCGACAAAATCCGATTTATTTCTTACTAAATCTATATAGAAGCTGGCGAATTGTCTCTCACGGCATAGATTTTCTACTTGAAGCGGCAGAGATGTGAAGTAATTATCATACATTAACACAAGCCTAGCGCGGGCTTGGCGACACTTCTGAATAGCGTTGACGAGGAGAGATGTGGCTAAGATATATGCGTCTATAAAGCTGAGACCGCCGACTAGGCGCTCAAATTCGCGGTTCAGTTCGCCGAGCGCCTGACGCCCCAATATTTCGCTAGGGACATCTATAACCGCGAAAAGCCTAGTCTCTCCAATCCTTACGCTGAACATTCGACTAGCCTCAGCGAGCTTCTTTATGGCGACCGTAGTAAAATATGTTTCGCTTGTCTTTATGGAATATGGGGTCTTCGATGCCTTTAGAAACTCTTTCATTTCTATCAACTCATCACTTGAAAGACCCTTATCATCGCAAGTTTTGAAGTCTTTCTCTTCTAATAAATATTTTTCCTTATTTTTTTCTTTTC
>JZWT01000164.1 GCA_000960885.1 Thermoproteus sp. AZ2
AAACCGGAATTTTTTTAAAGTGCTATACAATGCCATCGTATGAATTAAAGTAATCTAGCTAGAAGGATAGGCATAGCCGTGTCGACCGTGTTCACGGTCATCGTCGTCACGTACCTCCTCTTTGAGCTCTCCCCGCCTTAAGCCTATAGAATACATTATGCAGCAGCTGGGCGTTGCTCCTACATCTACGGGCGGGATAGCCGCCGTGAGAGGCTCTCTATTAGGCGGCACCTTAAGCGAGGAGCAGTATAAGGCGGTGCTCGCGTATTTGCAAGCCTTTTTACCCCACGGCAATCCTCTAATAGGAGCCGCTCAATACATCTACAACGTGTTTAGGGGCAATTGGGGTATTTCGTTAATGTATATCCAGCCCGTTAATACGCTGATAGCGTCCGCGCTACCGTGGACTATATTTATTGTCGCCACGGCTAATATCCTCAATTTCTTAGTCGGCGTATACTTAGGGCAATATTTAGCCTATAACCGCGGTAAGGCCAGCGATACAACAATTATACAGTTTATAACTATTAAGAGAGCGATACCTGTCTACGTATATGCAGCAATTTTCTTAATGGTGTTCGGCTTCTATCTACACTGGTTCCCTACGCACGGCGCCTACGGCAACAACGTAGTGCCCGGCTTTAACCTCCCGTTTATAGCCAGCGTCTTATACCACGCCGCTATGCCCATATTCACCCTCTTCTTCGCCTTCTTCGGCTCGTGGGCGTTAAGTATGAGAGGCAATACTATATCTCAGCTCGGCGAAGACTACGTGACCTACGCTGAGGCTAGGGGATTGCCCTCAAGTGTTGTGAGAAAGTACGTGGGGAGGAACGCGCTCCTGCCTCTCTACACCATGCTCATAATATCCCTTGGGTTCTCCTTCGGCGGCTCCGTATTCGTAGAGCAGACGTTCAGCTACCCAGGCGTCGGAAACCTCTACGTCACAGCCCTCTACAACAGCGATTGGCTTCTAGCCATGGGTATCCTGGTCATAATTGTTGTCGCAATAGTGTTAGGGATGGTAATAGCCGACTTGACATATTCACTAATAGATCCGCGTATAAGGGCCGGCGAATGAGGCCTAGCTCGAATACTCTTAGACTGCTTTGGAGAAGTAAGGCGTTTAAATTCGGCACAATAGTGCTTATAGGTTACGTCGTGATGGCGGTTATAGGGCCTATCCTATTGCCCTATAGGCCTCCCTCAGCCCCTAAACCGTCCGAAATCCTCCAGCCGCCGCGCCCGTGGCCGCCTGTGTTGTGGTTGGGGACCGACATGCTCGGCGTAGGGATATTGACTGATATAGTCAAGGGAGCGCCCTTCGTGTTAGAGATAAGCTTCCTCGCCGGCTTATATACGACGCTCATAGGAGTTGTAGTGGGCCTAGTAGCTGGGTATTTTGGCCGCGCCGTCGACAGCGTGTTGATGTGGATAAACGACACGCTCATGACTATACCCAGTATATTGCTGGTGATAATAATAGCGACTATGATCAAGACTACTAATCCCTTCATATTAGCGGCTATATTGAGCGTAACTGGCTGGACGGGGCTCGCCAGGGCTGTGAGGTCCCAGGTTTTGAGCGTGAAGTCATTGCCCTATATAGAAGTCGCCAAGACCTTGGGGCTAGGCGATAGATACATCCTCTTCAGAGAAATCATGCCACCTTTGTTGCCGTTCATTTGGATAAACTTTATGCTTAACGTTGAGGGCGCCGTCTACGCCGCAGTAGGCCTCTACTACCTAGGCCTATTGCCGTTTAAGAACTACGACTGGGGCGCCATGATATCCTACGCCCTTTCGCTGGGCGCCGTATATGGGACTAACGCCGTGTGGTACTTCACGTTTCCCGTAATCTTTATCATCCTTTACATGGTGGCGATAATTGAAATGGCGTACGGCGTTGAGGAGGTGATAAACCCGAGGCTGAGGAAGTGAACCCGATTGCCGCCAGAGTGGCGTATACTCTCTCCGTAATTTTCTTGCTACTGGCATTATTTGCATTACCATATACATTAAATAATCCAGCATCATTTACAATAGATATTATAAATATAATTATACTTTTAATTTTTATAATTTTTATAGTTATAAGAGTTAGGCAGAGCCCATAGACGCGTTAAAGCCTTAGGAAGGGCAACGCTGAGGCTACGCGGAGCGCGCTTATGATTAATAATAGCTTTCTCCCCGCGCCGTCGAGGCCG
>JZWT01000165.1 GCA_000960885.1 Thermoproteus sp. AZ2
TAGGCTCTAGGTATCTCCCCAGGAGATATGAGAGGGCAGAGGTGGAGGCCATGTTGAAGTTTATAAAGGAGAAATTTAGGCCTATAATCGATGGAATTTGATATATATATCGAGGAAGGGAGAAGGGCCCTTAACTATTTAAAAAACGCCGAGGGGATCGCCAGGCGAGTCAAGGAGCTCGTCGAGCTCTTCGACCCAAGCGCCGAGGTATACCTTGTTCGGCTCGGCTGTTAGGGGCGACTACACGGCGGCGAGCGACATCGACATCCTAATAGTAACCAAGAACGTCGGGGCGGCCGAGGAGGCGAGGGCCGCGATATATCGCGCGATAGACGCGCCCTTGGAGATCCACATAGCGACGCCCGAGCAGTTTAGGCGGTGGTATAGGAGATTTCTGGGGGAGGCTGTTAAGATTAATTAAGGGCCTACGGCGGCCGGCTCGCCCCTAGGCGCCCTAGTTCGCCCTCTTGACAACGCCCACTATTATTGAGCTATATATGCCGCCTTGATATATGACGCGCCGCTCTAGGACCTCTCCGTTGAAGTGCTCGAGGAATACGCGCCACCGCGGCGTAATTACGACGGCCCTCGCGCCGTCTCTCCTCGCCAAGCGCGACATGGCCTTGTTCAAGCCTCGGTAGAGCCTCCTTATATTCCCAGGGATCCTGACGCCGAAGGGGGGATTAAAAATAAAGGCGTCGCACACGGGCCTAAACGCCCTATGTAGCCTAGTAGAGTCGAAGAGGAAGAAGTCTATCTTGCCGCCTACGCCGGCCGCCTCGGCGTTGGCCGATGCGCCTAGGAGAGGCCTCAGCGAGATGTCCACGCATATACAGCGGACCTCTGCCGAGAGCGCGGCCTCCACGCATATCGTGCCGCCGCCGCACGTCAAGTCGCAGATGGTCTCGCCGGGTCTCGGCTTGGCTAGGCGGAGCATGGCGTAGGCGACGACGGGGTTTAGGGAGGCGTAGTGCGCGTAGACCCTATAGGGCCTATCCCTCAGGGACTCTTTAAGCGCGGTGAGCCAGACGTAGTACTCCGAGCCCACCACGTCTACGTTGATCTCGACGTCTGGATCCACTAGGCTTATTAGGTAGCCCCTCTCCTTGAAGAGCCTCCCCACGGCCGCCTCGACGTCCCTAGAGGTGAAGGGGTGCTCGCCGACGCGCTCCGTCGAGACCCCCACGGTCGACGCCCTCGATAGATACGCCTCTATCTCAGGCAAGTGGGCCTCCACGCCCGCGGCTATGTCCGGGAGAGCCTCGAAGGAGCCCGAGGCTATGAAGATGCCGAATTTCTCCACTGAGCGGAGGGAGAGGAGGTGCCTAGGGCCTGAGGGGACCTCGGCGACGACCCTCCCGCTCATGTAACGCGCGCTGGCCGATACGGCGCCCAGCTCGGCAAGCTCCTCGACTACGATGTCCTCGAGGCCTTGGACCGTCGTGAAGAGGTATTTCACAAGGCTATGTGGCTGGGGCTATATATTGCCTGCCAGGCCAGGAGGAATATAAACGAGGTGAGCGGGACCAATACGTTGTCGTCGATGGGCGGGTATTCAAACCGCTCCACCGCGCTCGCTATGAGGCCCGCCAGCGCTCCGCCGAGCCCCATGAAGTAATAGCCTAGGGGTATAGAGATGGCGGCCATGGCGACGTTGCCGAGCCAATGTTTAGTCCTTCGCTTAAAGAGCGCGTTTCTAACCACGCCCGTGGCCGAGTCGCCGAAGGCCATGAACAATATGGGCAAGAGCCCCAGCACTAAGTCGTTGAGCACGGCCCAGGATAGGAAGACCACTAAGGCCCACATAATCGCGAAGGAGACCTCGTAAAGGTTGTCCTTGGGTCTGGAACCAGTAGAGGAGCCGGCCCATTTTGTGTGGGATATACGTGAAAAGCGCAAGGGCCAGGGCGGCCGCCACAGGGATGGGCCACGAAGAGAAGAGGGGTAGCAGTAGGCCGACTAAGCCCCCGGCGAGGGAGTGTATAATCTTCCTATTATAATACACGGCCCTAATGGGCTCCACCCCGCGCTTGACCATGGCGTCGTAGGCGAGGCGGGTGAGGACTAAGAGGACGAAGAGGACCCAGACGCCCAGCGCGGCGCCGAGGATTAAGTCGTTTGGCCCTATCGCCGGCGCGTTCATTAACGTATTAAAGCAAAAAGCTTAAGAAAATTTCTATAGAGGGGTTTATGACCTCGGCG
>JZWT01000166.1 GCA_000960885.1 Thermoproteus sp. AZ2
CCTTTATCCTAAAGAGCGCGTATAAGTGGTTCCCCGAGGGGACTATTTTCGTGGCGGTCGTCGACCCCGGCGTGGGCACTGAGAGGGCGCCGCTGCTCTTGGAGACCAATCGGTACTTCTTCATAGGCCCCGACAACGGCCTCCTCTCCCTCGCGGCCGACGAGGACGGCGTTAAGGCCGCATATAGAATAGAGGCCAGGCTGCCGGCTGTGTCTAGGACCTTCCACGGCCGCGACGTCTTCGCCCCCGCGGCGGCCTATCTGTCGTTGGGCGTGCCGCCGTATATGTTGGGCTCGCCCCTATCCTCTTGGAAAAGGCTCGAGGCGCCGAGGGCCGCGGTCAAGGACGGGGCCTTATACGCCTCGGCGATTTACAGCGACCGCTTCGGCAACGTCTACACCTCGGCCGGCGCCTCGGAGGCCCTCCAGCTGGCCTCCTACGGCGATTGGCTCTGCGTAGAGGCCGAGGGGAGGTCCTTTAGGGCTAAGTTCGTGGAGACCTACGGCCGGGCTCAGCCGGGCGACGTAGTGGCCTTAATAAACAGCGAGGGGTATTTGGAAATAGCCGTGGTGATGGGCAACGCCCGGGAGGCGCTGGGCCTCAAGCCGGGGGCGGGCTTAAGGATAACTAAATGCTGATGGGAGGCCACTGAAATAAATCGCTTAGGGGAGCGCCGCGCACGGCGCGTAGGAGGGCTAGGTCAGCGGTGAGGACCTTGCCGCCTATTTTCTCCGCCACGGCGATGAGCGCCGCGTCGTAGACTGTTATGTTGTGGCTTAACGCTATGTTGTAGGCCTCCGCCACGACCTCCTCGGCCCTATGCACTACAGATATCGAGAGCAGCTCCAAGCCCTCCCTCAAGATCTCCTCGGCCTTAGCCGGCCCGAGCTCGCCCCTGCCCACCCTCTTCCTCAAGACGTTGGCGAATTCGTAATAGGCCAGGTCTAGGAAGTGTAGCTCTCGGCTCTCCTCTATGGTCCTTCTAATAAATCCGCTCAGCTGCTCCGGGATATAAAGCGCGGCGAGGGCTGAGGTATCAACGACCAGCCTCATCCCTATCCTCCCTCACCAGTTGGTAGGACGGCGCATAGGCGCCGGCTAGGCCCTCCCTAATTTCGTCAGCCCTTTTGAGGAGCCTCTTCAGCTTCTCCCTGCGCACCACCTCCTCTAGATAAGCCCTCACCAGCTCGGCGTAGTCTATATTCAACTCCTCGAGCTCCCTCTTGAGCCTCTTGCTCACCCTAATAGATATGACGTCGCTCACGTACTACAGCTGAGGTATACATTTAAAGTTTACAGATATGTATACGGGCCCGCTACAGCCGCTGAGCCGCCTCAAGCCCCCTCTTAACCGCCTCGCACACGACGTCGCTTGGCTGCCCATCGCGGAGCAGTTGAGATACGAGGAGGCCTAAGACGTTCGGCAGATCCGAGCGGAGCCCCACCGCCTCGTATTCCCTATCGCCGATCCTAGCCCTTATCCTCACGAACCCCCCAGACCTCTCTAGGGCGAGCTCCATAGAGGCGCAGCCTTAAGCCGTTTTAAGGTTTGCTTAAAGGGCAGAGATAATTGAAATGAGGAGGAAGGCCGCGTCTTGGAGGTTATCGGCTATCTTATCGGCGGTATATATCAGCGAAATCACGTGGTTGAACTCAACGGCGCTCAAGTTGAGCTTGTACACCTCGTCGAGTATGCGCTCCTTCACCTCGTCGACCTCCTCCTCCAGCGTAGACACCATCCTCGCATATCTCCCACAGAATTCCAAGTCGCGGCTCTTATCAAGTATTATAGATATATATTCAATAGCTGTTTTATCTAAATCCAACATCTCCTTGAGCTGGCCAGAAACAACTTTCCTAATAGATTCATTACGCCACACGATAAAGCCCCTCCGGATCTCCTTAGCGATGTAATAGATGCTGTCCAAGACGTTGTCGAAGCGGTCTAGGAGAAGCTCGGCGTTGCCCATGGCGCTGGGGACCAAAGCCCCCTTGGCCATCTCATCGTGGAGCCGCCTTATAATTTCATCGCCCTCCCTCTCGAGGGCCGAGATCTTGCGCACTACTTCATCTAAATATGCCTCGTTGAGATCGGCGGCGTTGATAACGCCGTAGATGAGCTCCAGAGCCTGCGTGGAGTAGCCTATGTGGGTCTTCAGGCCCGCCGTAATGCTGTCCCAGCCCGAGGTGAAGAG
>JZWT01000167.1 GCA_000960885.1 Thermoproteus sp. AZ2
TTCAAGATTAAGTAGTTGCCCCTCATCGCCACAACGCCCCTGCAATACGCGTCGCACGCCAGGGCCTTAAAGGCTCTGGGGCTCAAATAGGCGCCCAGCCCCCCTATAGAACTTGGACAGCGTCTCGTAGTATATCAGCCTGAGCGATTGTATCGTCGTTAAAAAGCCCTCGAAGGCCGCTATCAATAACTGAACAACGATATATAGGGCGATTCCCCCAGGTATCCC
Organism: Thermoproteus sp. AZ2; assembly: GCA_000960885.1. Lineage (GTDB taxonomy): Archaea > Thermoproteota > Thermoprotei > Thermoproteales > Thermoproteaceae > Thermoproteus. The sequence goes on from JZWT01000167.1 coordinate 229, forward strand.
CAAGAGGGCTTTGGCTGAGGCCGAGAAGAAGCCGTGCGCTATATGTACAATCTCAAGCCTCGCGAAGCTCAGAATATTTGCGGTGGCGCTTATGAACACCTCTATTAAGGCCAGCGCCATCTCGTTGCCTATCACCCTCATGTGGCTTAGGCCGTATCTAAGCCCTACGGCTATAGGCCCCGCCATCACCCACGCAGAGCCGACGTATAGGAGCTCTCTAGCGTAATTGGTTATCCCCAGCAGAAGGCCTAGCCCAGGCACATCTAAAGGCATATTGATTAGGCGCAACGTCAAGGAGCCTATAGCGGCGTATAGGACGGCTATAGGCGCGTAGACGCCCAAGGCGGCGTCTATCTCCCCGGCCAATATCAAATTCGCTATCTTTAGCAAAAACGCTATTAACATTATATAAAAGCCGAAGAGCAAGGCGGCCGCTATTCCGGTCATATACGTATACTCCACGCCGTTGCCCCAAAGCCTTATGCCGAAGAAGTCGCCGTAATATAAGCCGAAAGCGATCACGGCGAAGCTGGTCATAAGCCATATGAGGCCCCAGTCCCTCTTCCCCAGCCTCATCAACACCAAGGCCATGAGCAACAAGAGGAGGCCGTAGCCCACGTCGCCGTACATCCAGCCGAAGAAAAACGGGAATAGAAAGGCAACTAGGGGGGAGGGGCGACAGCTCGCCGGGCGAGGGGGGACCATACATATAGACTATTTTATTAAATACTTGAATTGGATAGGGCCATCTCTCGCTTACTGGCGGCTCAACAATATATTTAAATATAGAAGACATTTTATATGAGACAAGTTTTTCGGCATATATCGCCCAGCTATGGCGTCCGCTATTAGCTCGTCGACCTTCTCGAGATCCCTCTCCCTGACGTAGAACGCTACTGTGGCGCCGCCGCTGTGCGCCCTCCAGTTTAAATCGCCGAAGGCGGAAAAAGCCATATATTTACTCAGAAGATTATCATATATTTTCTTAGTTTTTTCTAATGAATTCTCTATATTTTCTATCATATTTTTAATTAAATTCCTTGAAGTCTCTATATCCAATAAATATTCGCGCGGCACCTCCACTCCTCCATAAGTCTCCTCGCCCCCAGCGACTATGGCTATATCTAATCCGCCTATCTTGAGCATCTGGTGCGGCTCCTTTATAGGCTCGCTGGGCTCTGCGATGAGGCGAAACCGAGCTGGCAGCTCAAGCGATTCGCGCCCCTCAGCCTCGAGGGTCTCTAAGACTTTATAGATGGACTTAAGCCTAGCAGCTTCTCTGCTCCTCTCGCCTATCTCGGCCGCAAGCGAATCGAAGTATTGGCCCGTCTCGGGGCCTTCGGAATACGCGTATTTTTTGTATGTCTCCACCACGCTCCTGGCGGCTCTAGCTATACCCACCAAGTCGCCGAAGCTCAACCCCTTCGCCGCGAGGCACTTGGCCAGATACGTCCGCACCGCGCTCGCCTTAACGACGTCGTCTACTTCGTAGCCGGCTAGACACGCCCTGAGCACTTGCAGGGCTCCGCGGACGGCCTCGCCTATATTCTTAGCCCTCGGCGGCTTCGCCTCCCCAGATATACGGCACCTGGAGATAAGCCTCTCGAGCTCCGCCAGCTCCTCCTTCTAGCTCTATAGATGGCGGCGGCGCGAAGCACTCCTGCCTCTCCTCAAAGACGGCGATCCTCGCGGCCTCAAGCCTATATATCACCTCAACTAAGATAGGCGGGGGCAAGGCTAGCTTGAATAGGACTAAGGTCTCAAATGGCATATTTACATCTTATACTAATAAATTTAATTCTTTCAAAAGTTGGTTGGGTTAATACATGACAAGGCCTAACACGCCCAGCCGCTAGTCCCGCCAGTTACGCTGGGGAGCACTTGCGCCGACCGCTAGGCGAGGCCCTACGCCGCTGTAACTCCGCTTGGAGGGCTAGGCGCGCCGCAACTAT
>JZWT01000168.1 GCA_000960885.1 Thermoproteus sp. AZ2
TCTTAGAGGTCGCCGCCCGGCACAAGAGGGTCATCTACGTGGATATAGGGTATAAGTGGTACGGAGCGCTGAAGGCCGCCGGCGAGGTCGCCGTGCTGGACCACCACGCCCCCAACGGCGAGCCCGAGTACGTAGAGCTCCCCTCGAGCCTCCTACAGACGGCGGAGGCGCTGGGGCTTAGGCCGAGGCCTAGGGCGAGCCTATTGTTGACGGCCGCGGACCTAGTGGACCGTTTCGGCCCCTCGGCGAAGAGGTGGCTCGGCGTCTACGGGTCCTCGCTCAACTACGGCCTCGCCAGCTACTTCGGGCAGGAGAAGGGCGAGGTGAAGGACTTGAAGTACTTGGGGGCAATAGTCGAGGCGCTGGCCTCGGACTTCGACGTCCAGAGCTTCGACGAATACTCCAAGGCCTACGCCTCCGTAAGCCTCCCGGTCGACCCCGAGAAGTACCCGAGGGCCTTGGCCTTGGCGAGGCTCATGAAGCTGGCCTCCTCGGGCAACGTCTTGGCCGTCGCGATAAGCCCCGACGCGTTTAAGTCGGGCTTCGGCGTAGACTTCGCCGCGCACGCGGTCTTGGCCAACAAGGCGTTGGCCGAGTACGTGGGGAGGGGCTTGGAGAAGTACTTCGAGGAGTCCCTCAAGGCCATAAGGCTAGCCGAGTCGGGGCGCTACACGGTAGTCCACGGCCCCGTCAAGGCAATAGCCGTAGAGGAGAGCGTGCCCCCGGCCGCGCTCTGGAACGCCCTCCTGGACCTCGGGGCGTTGAAGGAGGAGGAGCCGGCGATAATAGCCGTCAAGGACAATAGAAATCAGGGCGCCTACACAGTCTGGAGGCCGGAGCGCCACAAGGACAAGATAGACTTCAGAAGGCTTGAGGGAGGAGACGTGGTCTTCAAACACCAGTCGGGCTTCATGGCGGTGCTCAAGGCCCCGAGCGCGGAGGACGCGGCCAGGGCGGCGCTGGAGAGGATTAAATGAAGAGGTACGTATTCGCCCTAGGAGCGCTCAGATTTATCAGATACTTCATAATGGGCCATTTAGCCGTCGCGTTGCCCATACTGCTGGCCCAAACAGTGGGCGCTGTAGCCGCGGGGCTCGTGCTGAGCGCGGCGGGGCTCATATCCCTGGCGGCCTCAATAGCGTACAGCGCGTTGGGGGACGTCGTGGGACACGCGAGGGGGCTGGCGATATCCGAGGCGGCCTTCGCGTCGGCCGTCGCGGCCCTGGCCTATATAAGGAGCCCGTGGCTGATGGCCGCGGCGTTGGGCCTAGGGGGGATAGGCATGTTGGGGCCCGGCGCCACGAGGGGCGCCTTCGTCCCGTTGATATCTGCGGTGGTCAGGGACCACAGCGCAAGCCCCGTGGAGCGCACCCAGGCGCTTGGGGTCATAAGCGCTATCTCGACCGTGGGGGGCATGATAGGGTCCGCCACGGCGGCCGTATACCCCATACAAAAGGCGCTAGTGCCCTACGCCGTAGCCTCCTTCGCCGCGGCCGCGCTTGTGGCCGCGTTGCTGGGGGCGCGGGAGAGGATCAGGCCCGTGAACCCCTTCGCGGGGATAGGCAAAAGGGCCAGGGTAGTGGCGGGCTACTCCCTAAGCCAATTCGTGGCCGGGATAGGCGTAGGCCTCTCCATGCCCCTGCTCTCCCTCTGGCTCCACGCCTATATGGGGCTGGGCGAGGGGGCTATAGGCGTCATATTCGCCGCGGGCAACGGGGCCTTCGCGGCGGCGTCGCTCGTGGCCTACAAGCTCGCGCGTGCGCTGGGCCTAGTCAAGGCCTCGGCCGCCAGCAGAATAGCCGCAGGCGCGCTCCTAGCCTCGCTGGTCTTGTTCAAAGACCCCATAGCCTTCGCCGCCGTCTATATGGTCTACAACGCCTTCGTGGGCATAGGCGGAGCCGCGAGGTCCTCGTACATAGTCGGCGCCGCGGCCGAGGGGAGCGAGGCCACGACCCAAGCCGTCACCGGCATAGCCATAAGGGCGAGCTCGATACCCTCCGTCGCCCTCTCGGGCTACCTCATAGACGTAGAGCCGGCGCTAGTCATGCCCATAGCCGGAGCATTGTCCATAGCATCGGGCCTAATATTCCTATACACGCTGAGGGAGTAGGCGGAGGAGTGGGCCCGCCGGGATTTGAACCC
>JZWT01000169.1 GCA_000960885.1 Thermoproteus sp. AZ2
CCCCTGTAACACCCTGGCCCTCTCTTCGAAGAGGGTCGCCAGCTCGTCTGGCCGTGGCCGGTAGTCCGGGTGCGACATCTTGTTCATAATCTCCCTCACCTTGGGCGACAAATCGCCGGGGGCCACGGGATATCCGTGCCTCTCCTTAATCTTGTCGAGGACGTCTATCTCCATAGCCCCTAGCAGTTGTTTAAGCCGTGGAGGGGCTCCCGCCGTCTCCACTCCGCCGTTTATGACCTCGTTAACCTCGGGGCTCATGACGAGATAAGTCAACTCCCTCCAAAACTCATCGCCGCTTTGAAATACCTTTACCACATGCCGCCCCAACTGGGGGTCGTTAGTGATTGAGTAATACCCCATCACCTTATCGACCACCAAGGCGTCCCCCTTCACGTTCACATTGACCTCCTTATATAATAACAGCATAGTTAAAGAGCTTGAAGGCGATCTCGACGGCCTTGCCCCTTTTCGTAATCAACGCCCCTAATGGGGTATATCGTGTGGAAGACGGCCTTAAACGCCGCATCTATCTGCGCGCCTTTTATATGCCTCACCACAGCGGGATAGTCCAGCCTCTCGCCTCCTATCTCTAGGCCCCCCTCCCGCATCTTCGCCAGCAAGCCGACGGGCGCCGCCTCCCACACCTTCAATAAGTTCCCCTAGTGCTTGAGGTGGTCGTGAGGCACGCCGTAATTGATCCTCAGCACAGCCGCGGCGCGCTCCCTCTGCTGACATCCTAGTGATATACGACATCTCGGAAAGAGGAACAAGGTGGCTGAGGCGCTGGCGGCGTATGGGCTCTCGCGGATACAGAGGTCGGCCTTCGTGGGGAGGCTCCCGTCACCCCTCGTCAAGGAGCTCGAGGCCAGGCTGAGGCGCCTCGTGGCCGACGCCCACGCCGACGTGCAGATCTTCAAAATAGACAGGGGGGCCTTGGAGGGGAGGATATGGATAGCGGGGAGGTGGGCCCCTGCGTGACCCCCAGCCTCTTGAGGCAATACTTGTACTGCCCCATGGCCGCCTATTTTATCGCCAGGGGGTTGGCCGAGCCCGAGACCGAGAGGATGCGGGAGGGCAGAGAGTTGGAGGCCTCCGCGGCCCTCCCCATAGAGGCGGAGAGGGTCGAGTACGGCGTGGCGGCGAGGTCCGGCGACATATGCGGCGTGATCGACGCCGTGGTCTGGATAGGCGGCAGGCCCTACCCGGTGGAGATAAAGGGCCTCCCCAGGCCGAGGCCCATCCCCCTAGGCCACAGGGTCCAGGCCGTGGCGTACGCGATGCTCGTGGAGGCCAAATACGGCCGCGCGGTGCCGAAGGCCTATCTATACTACGCCGAGAGCGGCCAGCTCGCGGAAGTCCCGGCCGGACCGGCGGCCAGAAAGCTGGTGCAGGACACGGCGAAGAGGCTCCTCCGCATATTAGACGGCCACGTCCCGGAGCCTAACCAGCCCCCGCGGAAATGCGCCGGGTGTTGGTATAGGAAATACTGCGGCGCCCCCCACGCGCCTCCCCAGCCCGAGGTCAAGGGCGGCCTCGCCGGCGAGGCGGCAAAAACGGGCCCAAGACCGCCCCGGCGAATCGACGACGGCGCGCGGAGCGCCGCGCGGACAGCTAAGCGGTAGACGCCCAATATACGCCGGGACGCCCACAACACATACGGCAACCCTCTTTTAGCCGCACGGCGGATGTACCCCCACGCCGCGCGCCGTTCCGGCCTCATCGGATCCGCACAGGCGCCCCGGAGTAGCGCAACGCCGATGCGGCGCTGAGGGCCTTACCCCCTCGAGTTTCATATATACCTGAGCGCTTTGAGTATATATTTTGATGCGCCATGATTCTGAAAGCTTTCAATCCTCTTTTTGAGATTCAAGACCCCCGCTTTCTTTAAACACGTCGTAGAGGTAGCGGATAATCTTTCAATCCTCTTTTTGAGATTCACAGGAGGATCTGCGTGGTTTATCCACCCCGTGGCGGTCATGATCCAGGTGGGCTTTCGATCCTCTTTTTGAGATTCATAATAGCCTTCATTATGGTGTGAACCAGATGTTTATACATCTTTCAATCCTCTTTTTGAGATTCCACCCTTCGTGCCGCGTATAACCAGCGCCTTATTGTGCGAATACGCATC
>JZWT01000017.1 GCA_000960885.1 Thermoproteus sp. AZ2
ATAGAGGATTACCTCACCCCCTCAAGCCATATAAGGAGGATAGGCCGTAGGAGGCTGCGTTGAGGGAGCTATTTGAGATTTATCTGAGGCCCACAACGCCTTAAGTAGTTCAATATCCCCAACACAATAAAAAGCGCCTCCTCAGTCCTAATAGTCTCGGTGCCTTGGCCCGGCGCGAAGTTTAGGAAAAAGACCGAGGGCCCCTCTATCTTCACGCCCTCGCTCCTCATTATTTCGTCGACGCCGGCGCGCGGCCCCCCGAAGACCACCAAGGCCTTCTCGGGGAGCCTCAAGCGCTTTCCGCAGATCGGCTCGCCCTCCTTCCCCGTCAAGATAACAGCCTCGTAGCCCTCGGCCAAGGATTTAAGCGGCTTCACGGCCACCCTATAGCCGGCGTAGAAGCCCTCGGGCGGGCGCTTGACCACAGAGGCCCTGAGTATATCGGGCCTATCGGTCTCGGCCTCTATTTTGACCAAGAGGCGGGAGCCTATGGGGTAGGGCTTGGGGACCTTCGCGTATTTACGGCCCCCTATATACACCAAGGAGTAGTAGCCGTCCCACCTCTCTACTACGCCCTCCACAACGTCGCCCCTCTTGGGCTCCCTAGGCGCTAGGTGGCTGGGTATTTTAAGCGGGGGCAGAAGGCCCGCGTACTTCAGCCTCTCGTCGAGCTTGAAGACCTTGCGCCTCAAATACGGGGGAGTAGCCGCGTATTCCAGCAACAGCCTCATCGCCTCTACGGCGCGCCAGTCCACATCGCCGTATGTGTATATCACTATGTTCTCCACCCTAAATATCGCGGCGGCCCGCGCGATGTAGCCCAGCTTCCTGACCTTGCCCTCCTCGTCCGGCGCCTCCTCCAACACGTCGTGGGGAATCGCTATATCCACTACGCCTTTAACGCACATATTTTATTGCTGTCGCCACGCCAAACGCCGAGCTAAAGAATATTAAGGAGTTGCCCGGCGCCTCCGTGAGGCGCTTGAGCTGGTTTATCCTCCTCACCTCCTTCTCCGCCGGAGGCCTAATAGCGTCCTCAATAGTTCTCTATATGTGGTATATTTTGGGCCGTATGCCGCCGGGCTGTTATTTGCCGCAAGGCGATTCTCCCCGGCGTGACCATAGACTGCATAACCGTCTTGTCCAGCCCGTACTCCCACGTAGGCCCTATCCCCCTCGACGCATTGGCCGCTATTTGGTTTATAATAAATATAATATTAGTCATATTATTCTTTAATTTAAGCAATATGAATATTATTAGAATATTATATTATTGGAGAATATTAGGCCTTTTAGTTCTGCCATATTTATTATTTGTAGAATTTGTTGTATTAAAGGCCCTATGTATATATTGCACAATTATGCATGGCTTTATTATTGCAGATTTCGTAATTATATCTATATTTATAAAAGAATTACAGGAAAAATATAATATTTACTTCTCCTTTTTCCCCTTCTTTTGTTGCTTCTCCGCCTCCTCCGCGGCCCCTGTCCCTAGCTTCCTGGCCTCCTCCTCCGTCGTAATAAATAACGAGGTCCTCTGCCTGCCGCCCATGCCCCCGTACACTGCCCGCTTAAAAAATCTTATCTTAGCCGATCCACCTATATTTCCAGCCGATCATTGGCACATGCCGCAGAAGCTGAAGTTCTACGACATTAAGGCGAAGCAGGCGTTTGAGACCGATAAGTATGAGACTGTGGAGAAGAACACCGCGCGCGGCCCCATGATATTCGCAGTGGCCACATCCCCCTACACCGGCATAAAGGTCTGGAGGCTAATAGGCAAGAAGAAATAAGAGGGCGCACGCCTAAAAACAACCCCCTATTTTTGTCCTCCTCCTAAGGCGCTAAGTTTTATATATCTCCCCCTTCTGCGCTTTGTGTCCTCGCAGTCTATCTTCGGCGAGCAGTTGCCGAAGGGGGCTAAGGTAGAATACGTCGGCGAAGTGCCGATAATAGAGGAGTGCCCGCGCGACGTCAAGACCCTCGATGGGGAGCCCATAAGGCTCTTCGGCAAGTGGAGCTATGAGGACGTGGTGATTAGGGATCCGGGGCTCAGGCGCTATATATGCCTAAAGCCCACCATGTTGCCCCATAGCGAGGGGCGTTTCCAGAACAGGCGTTTTGGGAAGACCCAAATACCTATCGTAGAGCGCTTGATAAATTTAATGATGCACCCGGGGAGAAACGCCGGTAAAAAGCACAAGGCCTATAACATAGTTAAGAGGGCTTTCGAAATAATTTATTATAAGACTGGGAGAAACCCGCTCCAAGTCTTCATCGACGCCATAATCAACGCGGCGCCCCGCGAGGAGATCACCAGGATCATAATGGGCGGCATCGCGTACTCGGTCTCGGTAGACGTCTCGCCGCAGAGGAGGCTGGATTTGGCGCTGCGCTGGATGGCCGAGGGCGCCAGGTCTTGCTCCTTCAATAACCCCAAGCCCATAGAGGAGTGCCTAGCCGACGAGATAATGGCCGCCGCCGCGAACGACCCCAAGAGCTACGCCGTTAGGCACAGGGAGGAGCTAGAGCGCATAGCGGCCGCCTCGAGATAGGGAATATATTTCTCGGGGGCGAATTTATTTAACGGCCTCCACCTAGCTACTCGTGAGCGTGGGGGAGCTCTTCTGGTTTGAGAAGTATAGGCCTAGGAGCTTCGACGAGGTTGTGGATTTGGATGAGGTTAAGGGTAGGCTTAGGGAGTTCGTTAGGGCCGGCAATATGCCGCATTTGCTCTTCTACGGCCCTCCCGGCACCGGCAAGACCACTATGGCTCTAGTGCTCGCGCGGGAGCTTTACGGCGAGTATTGGCGCGAGGACGTGTTGGAGTTGAACGCCTCAGATGAGAGGGGGATAAACGTGATTAGGGAGAGGGTTAAGGAGTTCGCGAGGACGGCCCCAGTGGGCAAGGCGCCGTTCAAGCTCGTGGTGTTGGACGAGGCGGACAACATGACCTCAGACGCCCAACAAGCCTTGAGGAGAATAATGGAGATGTACGCCGCGACGACGAGGTTCATACTAATGGCCAACTACGTCTCTAGGATCATCGACCCCATAATTTCCCGCTGTGCCGTGTTCCGGTTCCCGCCTATGCCTAAGGAGTTGATGGCCGAGAGGCTGAGGTATATAGCGAATAAGGAGGGCGTCAAGCTGACAGACGACGGTATAGACGCCATATACGAAATAGCGCAGGGCGACATGAGGAGGGCCATAAACCTCCTCCAGATGGCGGCCGCCGCCGAGGGCGTCGTCAATAAGGACTCGGTGGCCGCCGTGGCCTCAGCCGCCAGGCCCAGCGACGTGCTCGAGGTCTTCAACGCAGCGCTCGGGGGCGACGTGGAGAAGGCCAGGGAGAGGCTGCGGGATCTCATGTATATCAAGGGCATAGCCGGCGTCGACTTCTTGAGGGCCCTCCAGAGGGAGTTGCCCAGGCTACAGCTCGACGACGACGCCAAGGCGGCCGTGGCCGAGCTGCTCGCAGACGTCGATTTCAGGCTCGCCGAGGGCTCAGACGAGGAGCTCCAGCTCACCTATATGTTGGTGAAGTTGGCCGCGATAGGCGCTAGGGCTAAGCCGACCCCGGCGCCGCGCCGTAAGTGATGTCCCTCCCCTGGGTCGAGAAATACCGCCCGAGGTCCTTCAAGGATATCGTAAATCAGGAGGAGGCCAAATATAAGCTGGCCTCGTGGATATGCCGGAGGTTTAGGGCGCCCGACGCGTTCTGCAAGGCCTGGGCTAAGGTGCAAGCGAAGGAGGTCGAGGGAGCTAAGGCGGTCCTCTTGGCGGGCCCCCCGGGCACCGGCAAAACGACGCTCGTCCACGCCCTCGCCCACGAAATAGATTACGAGGTGGTCGAGCTAAACGCCAGCGACGTGAGGACGTCTGAGCGCATAAGGGAGGTCGTGGGGAGGGGCCTGCGGGAGGGATCCCTATTTTATTCGGGGAAGTTGATCCTCTTCGACGAGGTGGACGGCCTAAACCCCAAGGAGGATTTAGGCGGCCTAGACTCTATCGTGGACTTAGTCGAGACGGCAAGGGTCCCAATCATAATGACGGCCAATAACCCGTGGGACCAACGCTTTAGGCCTCTGAGGGAGGTCAGCCTAGTCATAAACGTGAGGAAGCTAGACGAAGAGGACGTGGTCGAGGTGCTTCGCCGTATTTGCAACGCGGAGAAGATCAGGTGCGAGGAGGACGCGCTTAGGGCTCTGGCTAAGTCCTCTAACGGGGATTTAAGGGCCGCCATAAACGACCTCCAGCTATTCGCCGAGGGCAAAGGCGCGTTGACCGTTGACGACGTCAAGAGGATTGGGGAGCGCAACCCACAGCTCAGCATGTTCGAGGTGTTGGACCGCGTCTTCCGGGCCAGGTGGTTCGACGAGGCGCGCGCCATTTCGTTTACGCCCTCCTTCGACTGGGAGCAATTCTTCGCCTGGGCCGTGGAGAACGTGCCCAGGGTCTATAAGGAGCCTTCGGCCGCCGCCATGGCGCTGGATAGGTTGTCCAAGGCCGACATTATTCTGAGGCGTATTAGGACCACGGGCGAGTGGGAGCTCATGCCGTATATGACCGAGCTCATGTTGGCCGGCATAGCGCTGGTCCCCGACAAGCCCAAGCTCCCGAGATTCTTCAAATATCAATTCCCCCAGCGCATTACCCTATTGGCCAAGTCCAGGGAGAGCCGCCGCAGGAGGGAGGCCGTTGTGGATTACTTGGCTAGGGAGCTACACGTCTCGCCCAGCTACGTCTCGTCGGAGCTTATGCGGGTTTTATCCGTGGTGGCTAAGAAGAACCCCAAGGCGTTGGAGGCCATAGGGAGGGCGGTCTCTATATCTGTAAAAGACGTCGAGGGCTTGCTCTAGGCCCTTTTCCCCTCCCCGAAGGCGGCCAAGGCCTTGACTAGGTCTAAGACCCGGGGGTCGTTCTTAAGCCTCACTATCCTAACCCTCCCTATTCTGTACTCCTCCACTAGGCCGGCCTTGATGAGTAGCCGCAAGTGCCGGTCCAGCTGGCCGTAGTTCATGTCGAGGGCCTTAGCCAGCGAGGTCGTGTTTATCTCGACGACCTTATAGAGCTCCAAGAGTATCCTTATCCTCGCCCTAGCGCCTAGGGCTTGGTCTACGCCTATCACCTCAGCTCCTCGGCGGCGATGGACTTAACCAGCTTCTCCAGCGTATCTAGGGGCTCGGCGGCTATTGATATAAGCGTCGTCCTGCCGCGGAGGCCCTCGCCGCGCCTATTGGGGCGCGTCTCTATAATGCCCTTATTCTTCAGCTCGTTTAGATAGGCCCAGAGCTGCGCGTGCGCCCGCGGCCTCTCGCCGTATTCCTCGCAGATGACTCTATACATCTCCTCGGCTTCGCCGAAGGTCACGTAGGGGCGGCCCGACTTAAGCGCTCTGACTATGGCCAACAACAATAGCTTGGCGTGTAGGGGCAGGCCCTTTATGACGTCGGCGGAAATGCCCGAGAGGACCTCCTTAGAGGCGCGCCTCACGTGCTCGGGCGTGATGCTGCTTACGCCGTCCATCTCGGCGGCCGCCGCGGCCCTATATAATATCTCTAGGGCCAGCCTAGCGTCGCCCCTGTTGTTCTGCCCCTCCTCGGCGCCCGTTATATCGGCTATCATCTCGAGCACCTCCTCGTCGTATGAGCTGGGCGCCAGCGCGATCTTGGCCCTCTGCTCCAATATGCTGAATATCTGGTCGCTGGTATACGGCGGAAACCTCACAATCGGTTTGCCCAATATCCCGCGCGTCGACGGGTCCAGCGCGTCTATGAAGTCGGGCGTGTGGCTGACCAGCACTAGGCCTAGGCGGTGCCGCCCCAGCTTCTCCACCTCTAGCCCCATCCTGATAAACGCCGCTATTATGTCCGGCGGCAGGTTAAAGACGTCGTCTAGGGCTAAGACGGCGTATAGGTCCTTGTCCTTAATCTGCCTAAGGAACACGTCTATTAGCTCGTCGCGGCCGAGCCCCCTCTTGGGGACCGTCAGCCCGAGCTGTTGGGCCAGCGCGCCTATTATGGCCGTAAAGGTGCGGTTTATGAAGCAGGAGACGTATGCGAATTTGACGCGGTCGCCTATGGATTTCCCGAAGGTCTTCAACGTCACGGTCTTGCCGCTGCCCTGTCTCCCCACTAAAACTGCGCGGGGATAAAAGGCGCCTGGGTCCGCCACGAAGTCGCGCATATAGGCCTCAAGTTGCCTTAGCTGCTCCTCGCGGTGGGGGAGCGAGGGCGGTATGAAGTCGGGGCTGAAGGCGTCCTCCCTAACTATAATCCTCATGGTCTCTCGCACTCAAGGGTTAATAAAATTTTCAGACAAGTACTACTTTACTGACACCAGTAACAAAAAAGTTTTTGTCTACTCTAGTGAACAAGACTTTAAATAGAGTCCGGGGCGAGTGGCGTGAGGTGCTTCGGCGACTTGTGCTTCGACTCCCGCCTAGTCGAGGCCGCTGGTCCTTTGAGCAAAGACGACTTGGCGAACTTAGGCCGCAGGGCCTTCGTAGTCGCCGTGAGGGCCGAGGCGGTGGAGGACTGGCGCTATTTGCTACAAGCCATGTTGTTCGCGTATAAGTACAGAGGCCCCGCGCGGGACCCGAGGATCTCGGCCCTCATGTATTTGACTACGTCGGACAGCATACGGGAGGCCGAGCGCGCCTCGCCCATAGGCTTGACTAGGTTCGTCCTGGGGGCCCTAGGCCCTAGGGGCGATGTGGAGGCCGAGCTGGGCGGCGTGGGGGAGCCGTATTACCCTTTGGCCGAAGACTACGACCCCTGGAAGATAATTAAATTCGCCCTGTCTAGGCTTACGTGATACATCTACCATCTGCTTTACTGCTCGCGGCAGCCGCCGTATTGATAGCGCTTGGGTTCCTAGGGCTTATGCCTCTGCCCCTCGCGGCGGTTTTAGCGGCGCCGCTAATAGCTATTTACTCCTATGTATTGTACGCCCGGCTTAAGTATAGGCCAGGTCCCCCCAGGCCCATAATGCCCGTGGGGGAGAAGGCCGTGGTGGTCGAGAGACTTGCCCCCATAGGGCTCGTCAAAGTACAGGGGACGTATTGGCGAGCCCTCTGCGACGGCTGTGTCGCGGAGGTCGGCGAAGTCGTCGAGGTCGCCGGGGTCAGGGATGGGACCTTAGTGGTGAGGAAATGATCTGGCCCTTGGTCTTCTTCATAGCGCTACTCGCCTTCTTCCTACACTTGATGTGGCCCCACATCAGCGGGAGGGGGGCCGGGTACGGTAGGTCGGACCTAAGAGCCGCCGAGAGGGCGCTGGAGCTCGTAGACGTGAGGGGCAAGACCTTCTACGAGCTGGGCTGCGGCTACGGAGACGTGTTGGCGATGGCGGCTAGGGCCGGGGCGAGGGCCAAGGGCGTAGAGCTGGACCCCATTAGGTGGCTAATATGCAGAGCGCGTTGTAGGGGGTGCGAAGTCGTGCTGGGGGATATGTTCAAAGTCCCGCTAAACGACGCAGATGTGGTCTACATATTTCAGTGGCCCTCCGTCAACGAGAAGCTGGCCGAGAAATTCGAGAAGGAGTTGAAACCAGGCGCCTTAGTGATATCGTATTACTGGGAGGTGCCCGGCATGGAGCTCGTGCTATACGACGAGCGCCACAAGCTCTACATCTATCGCAAGAAGTAGTACTTGCCGATGCGCTTATACTGGCGGCCCTTCGGCTCCTCGAGGGAGACCTCGGCGTATGTCTCACGCCTCTTTATAATCCTCCTGAAGTAGTTAAGGGAAAGGCACTTCTCTAGGGCCCGCCCATCGCTGTACCTTATATAGAAGACGCCCGGGGCCACCGGCTCGCAGAAGACCGACTCGTCGCCGGCCGCGAACACGCAGTCGCATAAATCCCTGGCGGCTACGCCCTCCTTGCCCCCCGCCGTTGTGAAGAGCGCGATCACATAACTTAAATAGCCCTATATTTTGTTGCCTATGCTGGGGTGGTAAAAATCCCCACGTCTAAACTGCCTAGCCCCCGCCGCTTAGCAGAAGCCCTCTATAGATCCCGCGAGGAGTTCGTCGCGTTGCTCGAATCGGGCCCGGGGTTCCCCGATAGGGCTAGGTACACCATAGTGGCTTGGGGGGTCGAGAGGAGGCTTGAGTCCAGGGGGACCTATGAGGAGTTGAAGGCGTTTTATAAAGGCCTACAGCCGGGCGAGGGGCCCTTCGGCGGAGAGATAGCCATAGGCTACCTCTCATACGACTTAGTCCTAGAAATTGAGCCGACTCTGCGGAAATACGTCAAGGCGGATGAGGAGTTCCCCAAGGCCTTGCTAATAGTCCCCGAAAACGTAATAATTTACGACAACTTGCTCAAGAGGGCCTACGTCAAGGGCTCTGTGCCGAACCCCCCAGACGGGCTCGGCGAAGCGCCCAAGACCGGCCGCCTGCTGTATAAGACGCCGGAGGAGCACTTCAAGGAGGGAGTCGCCGAGGCCCTCAAGAGGATAAGAGACGGCGAGATATTCCAAGTGGTGTTGTCTAGGAGGGAGGTCTACGAAGTCGGCGGAAACTTATTCCAGCTGTACTCGAGACTGGCCGACATAAACCCCTCGCCCTACCTCTACTTCTTCTCCTACGGCGACACGGCCCTTATAGGGACTTCGCCGGAGCTATTGGTGAAGGTCAGCGGGGACGTGGTGGAGACGCACCCGATAGCCGGGACTAGGCCCCGCGGCAAAACCGATGAGGAGGACCTAGCGCTTGAGGAGGACATGCTCGGCGACGAGAAGGAGTTGGCTGAGCACATGATGCTCGTCGACTTGGCCAGAAATGACATAGGCAAGATTTGTAGATACGGCACCGTCAAGGTGAGCGAGTTGATGGCGGTGGAGAAATACTCCCACGTCCAACACATAGTGTCGAGGGTCGCCGGCGTCCTAGACCCCCGCTACGACTTAGTCGACGCCATATGGGCAACGCTACCCGCCGGGACCGTCTCCGGCGCGCCGAAGGTGAGGGCCATGGAGATAATAGGCCAGCTGGAGGATCTGCCCAGGGGGCCATACGCCGGAGGGATAGGCGTTATGAGCCCCAAGGGCGGCGAGTTCGCGATAATTATAAGGACGATCATCGTCAAGGGCTCCGAGGCGCGGCTCCAGGCTGGCGCCGGCGTCGTCTACGACTCAACGCCCGAGAGGGAGTTGAGGGAGACCGAGTACAAGCTGGCCGCCTTGAAGTCGCTATGGACCTAACGCTAATAATAGACAACTACGATTCCTTCACCTACAACATAGCGCAGTACGTGGGCGAGCTGGGGAGCAGGCCCCTCGTGGTGAGGAACGACGAAATAAGCGTGGCGGCCATAGAGAGGATTAGGCCCGATAGAATAATTATATCGCCGGGGCCCGGCCATCCGGAGAACCCCAGAGACGTGGGCATATCTAGGGAGGTCGTCAAGCGCTTCGCCCCGCTAGTGCCCATATTGGGCGTCTGCCTAGGCCATCAAATAATAGGCTCCGTCTTCGGCGCGCGCGTGAGACACGCCAGGACCATCAAACACGGCAAAGCCAGCCCCATAAGGCATATGGGAGGGGCCCTATACGCCGGCGTCCCCGAGGTCTTTAAAGGGATGCGCTACCACAGCTTAGTCGTAGACGAGCTCCCCGCCCAGCTGATGGTCGAGGCGGTCTCCCTAGACGACGGAGAGGTCATGGGGGTCCGCCACGCCGAATATAGAGTGTTCGGGGTACAATTCCACCCCGAATCCGTCGGCACTGAGTACGGCAAACAGATATTGAGGAATTTCTTGGACAGAGTATGAGCTTCCTAGAGCTTGTGAAGGCCTCCCTGGCCCATAGAGCGGACGAGCCGCCGCCCGAGAGGAGGGCCCCCCTCGCCGATTTTAGGAAGGCGCTGGGAGACTTCGGGATAATAGCGGAATACAAGCGCGCGTCGCCGTCGGGCGTCGTGAGGCTTGACCTCCGGCCCTGGGACTACTTCGAGCGCCTCTCTAAATACGCGTCGGCATTCTCCGTGTTGACGGAGCCCTTCTGGTTCCTCGGCGATTGGAGATTCGTAGCCATAGCCAAGCGCTATGCGCCGGTGCTGGCGAAGGACTTCGTGCTATATAAGCGCCAAATAGATGCCGCCTACGGCTGGGGGGCCGACGCCGTATTGATAATATTCGAGTTCGCGGGGGCTGAGGCGGCCGCCGAGCTCGCCGAGTACGCCAAGGCCCGGGGGCTTACCCCGATAGTCGAAGCCGGCACGGCCGAGGCGGCGAGGGAGGCCGCCGACCTAATAGGCGACGCAATAATAGGGATAAACTCCAGGGATCTCTCGCGCCTAGAGGTCTCGTTGGAGAGGGCCTTCGATGCGGCGAGGGCTATTAGGGGCCGCGCCGACTTCATAATCGAGAGCGGGATAAATAGGGTGGAGCACGTGTTGAGGGCTAGGGCCGAGGGCGCCAGGGGGGTGTTGATCGGGACGGCGTTTATGAAAAACCCCGATTTCGCCGAGGAGGTCTACAAAGCGCTTAGGGCTCGAGGGCCTTGAGGAGCTCCTCCAGCCTACGCCTTAAGTCCTCGAGGGTGGATCTGCAAGAGTTAAGCTGGCCCTCTAGCTCCGCGAGCTTAGAGCTGGGCACGAACCACTCTATATTGGGCTCGCCGAAGACCAGCCTATTGTCCTCGACCCTCGCCTCGACGGATACTCTGATTATGTCCAGCTTCCCTATCCCCATCTTGATGAGCTTGTCGTAGATCTGCTTGTTCAGCTCGGCGACGGCTCTGAGGACCTCCTCCTGCGGGATATTCTTAAAGGCCGCGAAGGCGGCCCTCCTGAGCTTATCGGCGAAGCGCGCCGCCACTATTACGCCGGTCCTAATCTCGACGACGTTGCCCGCCTTGAAGGTCACGCCGCCGTATAGCGCCGACTGCTCCTCGGCCTTCTCTATATCTCTTTCGACGTTTTCTACAAGCCTCCAACTCATAGAAATATTCTACACCTTTATATTTCTATTTTCGCACTCAAAACTTTTAAGGCGAGGCCGAGTGGGGAATATGGCCAAGATGGTGGTCAGCCTAGCGGTGACCCCCCTCGGCACAGGCTCCACCCACCTCTCGCAATACGTCCGCGCCGCGACTGAGGTCTTGAGGGAGAGCGGCGTGAAGTACAAGACGGCGGCGGGCTTCACGGACATAGAGCTCGACGACTACGCGAAGCTGGCCGAGATACTCAGAAAGATTGAAGATAGGCTGGCCGCGATGGGCGTGAAGAGGGTCGACTTCATAATAAAAATCGACAGGCGGATGGACGAGGAGCTGACCATAGAGGGGAAAATCTCGAAGGTAGAGCGGTAGCTACCAATCCAGCCCCCTCACGCCCACGGCGCCTTTTTGGTAGTAGTGTTTTTTGGCCACAACCTCCGACACTAAGTCGGCCAAGTAGAGCTCGGGGTATTCGAAGTTGCCTGTGATAACTACGTGGGGCTTAAGGCCGAGGAGCCTCTTGACGTCTGAGGGCCCCAAGAAGCCTTGCCTAACCGCGTAGTTGAACTCGTCGAGGACTACTAGGTCGTATTCGTCGGCCTCGCTCAGCGCCTCCTCCAAGAGCTCCCTCGGCGTCTTGTGGTCCTCTAGGTATAGGGCCTTGACGCCGAGCCTCCTCAACGCCTTATACTCGCCGGTGTAGTCGTTTAGATAGCGCGGCGTCTTCATCAGAAAGGCCGTTAATACCCTCATGTCGTGCCCCCAAGCCCGTAGCGCGAGGCCGAGCGCCGCTGTGGTCTTGCCCTTGCCTCCCCCCGTATACGCCAACAACATGGCGGCGCTACGGCAAGTCTTTATAACGGATTACACCTAAGAGGCTTGGCGGACGCCAGCGATTGTAGGCTGAGGACAACGTGGTTTAGCTGGGATACGTGGAGGCCCTTGTAGTAGTGGCGCGTCGCCCTAAGGCCGAGGGGCTTGCCCTTAGCGGCCGCGGAGAGGACCTCTAGGCGCGAGGCCGCGGAGCCGTCGCCCATATACACGTCCAGGGCTGAGTAGGCCATAGGGACCACGGGTATGGGGATGCCGCGCCTCTTGGCGAACTCGAGCCTGTGGTGGCCGTCGAGCACGACGCAGGTCCACGCCTCGACCACTATGGGCCTAATATCGGCGTATTCCGGCGGCTCCCCCGAGTCTTCGTGGGGGAGGAGAGTTGATGGGTCCACCACGAGGGGGTAGGTCGGCCTCCCGCCGCAGAGCCCCTCGGCCTCTGCCCAGTCAGACCTAGAGTTGACGTTTAGGAGGGGGCCCAGCTCCACGGCCTCCCATTTGTCCGTGTCCCTATTCGGCAGCCACGTAAGGCCCACCGGCTCGCCGTTTGAGAGAGCGGTCGTCATGACGCGGCCCCTCAAGAGCCTCTCCACGTGTTGGGGCTCGAGGAAGGGGAGGTCGCACGACGCGATTACGGCCGGCGCGAGGTCCACCAGCTGTTTGAAGTCGGCCTCGTAGCCCGCGCCCTCAGTATATACGACGCGCATTCCCCAAGTCTCGGCGAGCCAGACGATTGGCCCGTGGCGCCTAGTAGTAGCGACGACCAGCTCGTCGACGTGGGGCTGGAGCGCCGCCGCTACTCTGAGCAACATGGGCACTCCGCAGACCGGCCTAAGACACTTCAGGGGGTCGCCGAAGCGGGAGCCCCTGCCGCCCGCCAGTATTACGCCTAGGCGCACGTTGTAAAATCGGCAATAAAACGATATTAAAAGCCTCTTGCGGACAACGCGTAGAATATGGCGAACAACACGGCTATGAGGATTACGCCGGGCTTTAAGTCCTTAAACCTCCCCGTTGCGGCCTTCATCAAGACGTAGAATATAAAGCCGAGGCCTATGCCGGCCGTGATGCTGAAGGTGAAGGGTATGCCTATTATGGTCAAGAAGGCGGGGACCGTCTCTGTGTAGTCGTCCATGACGGCCAGCTTGCCGGCGAGCCCCAAGAATAGGAGGCCCACTAACACGAGGACGCCGCCTGTGGCGAAGCCCGGCACTATTGTGAAGACGGGCGCGAAGACCACCGAGGCTAGGAATAAGGCGGCTATCACAAGCGCCGTCAAGCCCGTGCGCCCTCCTTGCTCTATCCCCGTCGCGCTCTCGACGTAAATCACGGTAGTAGATGTGCCGAAGAACGGCGCCACTATTGAGGCGAGCGAGTCGGTGATTAAGGCGCGGTTTATGCCGACTATCCTCCCGTCTTTGACTAGGCCGGCCCTCATGGCCAAGCCCGTGATAGTGCCCAAGCCGTCGAAGAAGTCGACGAGGAAGAGGGAGAAGGCTATGGGGAAGCCGAGGCCGAACAACGCGAAGTACGCGTAGAACGAGCGCGGCAAGTCGTTGGCTATCGACGTGGTCAAGCTCGGCGGGAGGACCCATGCGGAGGGGGCCTTTACGAGGCCTACGGCGGCCGCGACGACGGTGGCGCCTATAATGGCCAACAGGAAGGAGCCGGGGACTCTCCGCGTCATCAACGCCGCGGCTAAGGCCAAGCTCAATAGGCCGAGGTATAGCCCCGGCGTAGTGAAGGCGGACCAATTTATGGTAATGGGGGTCCCCGTGCCGGCCGCCACAAGCCCCATATCGCTGAGGCCTATTAGCGATATGAAGAGGCCTATGCCTATCGAGATCCCCAGCCTAAGGGACTCGGGGACGGAGTTTATGATGAACTCCCTTATGCCCCCCACCGAGAATATGAGGAATAGAATTCCGTTGAAGAAGACGGAGACTAGGGCTAGGTAAACGGCCAAAAGCGGCGCGTCCGCCAGGGGGACGAGGCCCTTGGCCAAGACGGCGGCCGTGAAGGCGGGGATCACAGAGAAGGCTATGAAGGCGTTCTCGCCCATGCCCGGCGCGAGGCCGAAGGGCAATTTGGCGTAGAGGGCCATTATCAACGTGGCGAAGCCGGCGGCCAGCGCCGTGGCCGCGGTGAAGCCGAGCCTCACGCTGTCTATGAGCTGGGCGTACTGCGCCTCTACCTGGGCCACGGACATATGCGTTGCGCCGGCTAAGGCCAGCTCAAAGCCGCTGGTCAAAATAGAGGGGTTCACGAAGAGGATATAGGCCATGGAGAGGAAAGTAGTTAGGCCGGCTATGACCTCCCTCCTAGGCGTAGAGCCCCTCTCGCGAATTTGGAAATATTCGTCGAGCCCCATGGCGCCTCTTTCCTCCACCTATTTAAATTTTTAGATCAAGAAAGGCAAAAAGCCCCTTTTTATTTTAAGCCATTACTTAAATCAGATACCCCTGGATCGATCACCTATCACCTGGCATGACTCTCTTCACGAAATAAGAGGGAGGGGAGTATATATGCTTACGGCGCCTAAATATAAATAGGTGCCAGCGGTATGCCTAGATGGCCTCTGGGACCCGCCGAGGCGACCTCTGGCTATTGCCCATAGCGGTTCTCGCCGTGTCGAGCGCCGCCATATTAATTAGGCTAACGCCGGCGGACCCCGTCGCCATAGCCTTCTGGCGCCTCTTCCTAGCCACAGCGATAACCGCGGCGGCCGCCTACTTGGGGGCGTCCGGGATACGTGTAGGGCGCTGGTGGCCTCTAGCCGTCGCCGGCGGCGTGTTGCTGGCGGTGCACTTCCTCACGTGGATAGCCTCGGTCTTCTACACGACGATAGCCATAAGCACAACCCTCGTAAACCTCCACCCCATAATTATGTTGGCCATAAGCAGATACGGCCTCGGCGAGAGGATAACCGCGAGGACCGCGGCCGGCGCGGCGCTCTCGGCGGCCGGAGGCGCCGTGATAGCCAGCGCGGCGGCCGGCCTCGGAGGGGCCAACCCGCTGGGCGCCCTCCTCGCCTTCATAGGCGCCGTGGCCTTCGCCGGGTATTTAGCCGTGGGCAGAGCGGTGAGGGCGTCGGCCGATACTCTGAGCTATACGGCCGTCGCGTACGGCTCAGCGGCCGCGGTCTCGTTGGCCGTCGCCGCCGCCCTCAAAGCCCCCGTGTTCGGCTACGGGCCTAAGGTCTACCTGCTCTTCGCCGCAATAGCGGTGGTGCCCATGTTGTTGGGCCATAGCGTATTCAACTACTTGCTGGGGAGGCATAGGGCAATAGCGGTGGCCGTCAGCGCCCTCGGCGAGCCCGTGGGCGCAACCCTGTTGGCCATACCCATATTCTCGCAAGTGCCCACGCCCACGGCGGCTGCGGGCATGGCGCTCGCCCTGGCGGGCATAGGCATAGTGGCCGGCGAGGAGGCCGGGCTGGGCGGCGAGGGACGGGCACGAGGGGGACGGCTAGCCCAAAAAGCCCCTCGTCCTAGCCTCAGCTAATATATAGGCGGCCGAGGGGGCGAAGGGCGGCTCGGCCCGGGCCTCAGACCTTATCCCCAAGGCGTCTAGGAGCTCGTCGACTGGGCGCACCAGCTGGGGCCCCAGGGCCTCCTCAGCCCTCCTCCTATCGTAATACTCGGCGTCTAGCCTAAGCTCGGCCTCAAGCGCTGGGAGGGCCTTAAGCAGGGCGTCGAGCTCGCCGCGGCGGCGGGCCTCCAGCAGGAACGGGGCGTCTAAAAAGGTGGGGGGCAGGCCCAGGGCATACCAAGAGGCTGTGTAGACTATGGCGCGCGGCACGTTCACCACGTTTTCGCCGTCTATGATGGAGCGGCCGTAGGCCCTCCAAGACACGCGGTCCCTAGTGGAGGGTATCAACTGCGCCACCTCGGCTATCTTAGGGGCGTACTTAACGACGAGCGCCCTATAGCTCTCCGAGGCCCTGCGGATTAGCCCAACCGCCTCCTCCTCGGCGAAGGGCAGGGGCCGGGGGGCTTGTTGAGGGGCCTGGAGCGCGGACTTGACCTTTAGGTACTTCTCGTAGGGCACGTCGTAGCGGACCGCCGACTGTATCGTGGCCGTGGCGAAGCCCGCGTATTGTAAGGCCTCTAGCTCGGCCAACGCGGGGTTGTTGAGGCCGCCCCTAAAGGGCGGAGACCCCATCCCCAATATGGGCAAGGCCCTGTGGTCCCACTCGGAGTTCAGCGCATTTATCCTCAAGAGGGCGAGCCTAATAGCCAAGGAGGAGGCCACGTGGCCGTGTTTTACGGCCGAGTCGGACTTCCCCAAAAAGACCCTGATCTCCTCTAGGTATAGGCCGCGCTTGATATACTCCGAGGAGACCGCCTTGATGTAGTCGGCGATCCTCAGCTGCCTCTCGGCGTCTTCGACCAACGGGACCAGCTGGATCTCGGCCTTCTCCGAATAGGCCTCCGCCTTCCTGAGCAATAAGTCGGCGGTCAGCCTAACAGTATCGGCGTCCTCCGCCATGGGCAGTATGACCCACTTAACCGCGTGTCTGCCGAGCTCTCTATAGGCCCTCAAATCGGCCAACACAGCCGCCTCCAAGGCCAACATAGCCCTCTCGAAGTCCTCAAGCCGCGGGTTGGGGATCCTCGGCGTCACGAAGAACCGCTCCCCCAGCGGGAGGCCCAGCTTCGCCGCCTTAACCACTATATCTCTAGGCTGGATATAGGGCGTCGCCTTCCCCTCGAAATCGGACATAACCTCGTCGCAGCCAAAGACCGAGTACGCGGCGATGGCCTCGTCGACCTCCTCCTCGGCAGTCACCTTGATAGTGGAGTCGGGGTGCTGGGTGCACATAAGGCGGGGGACCACGCGCGCCGCGGAGCCGCCGGTAAAAAAGCTGTCCCGGTATATTGTTTAATCTATAATGGGAAATAGCCGGAAAATATAGAGGCTAGTAGAGCCCCGGCCGGGATTCGAACCCGGGACCTCCTCATTACCAGTGAGGCGCTGTTGGCCCACCGGGCGGCTCATCGCAAATCGCCGCCGAGTAGTCCACCAGGCTGAGCTACCGGGGCTGTCATGAGTTCTGTAGGCCATTTAAAGCTTTTCCGCTTTATTCCGCCTACCTATTTCGGCGCTACTTGCCGAAGGCCTTCGCCAGCTTCAGAACCGTGTCCCACCTCTTGTCTATCTCTTTTTCGAGCTCGGCTATCTGCTCGTCCGTCAGGTGGGCGAACCTCCCCTGTAGTTTTAGGTACTCCTTTAGGGGCCGCCTCTTGGACTTATCGGCGTATATCGTGCTGGGCGGGTTCAGCTTAAATACGCCGTCGTCGTACTCCCACAAGATCCAATAGCCGGTCTCCACCGCCTTGCGCGCGACCTCCACCGTCAGCGATGGGTCGAACGACCACCCGGGCGGGCACGGCGCGAATAAGTGGATGAATTTGAAGCCCTCTATCTCGGCGGCCCTCTTGAGCTTCCTATAGAGGTCTTGCGGGTAGGCTATGTTGGCTGTCGCGACGTAGGGGGCTCCGTGGGCGAGCATTATCAACGCCACATCTTTCTTCTGCTCCTTTTTGCCCCCCGCGTAGGCCGGCGTCGTGGTGGTCCACGCGTATTTCGGCGTCTCGCTACTGCGCTGTATGCCCGTGTTCATGTAAGCCTCGTTGTCGTACATTACGTAGAGGACGTCGCTGTTCCTCTCGGCGGCCGCGCTCACTGCCGCGAAGCCTATGTCGGCCGTCCCGCCGTCCCCGGCCCAGACCACCGCGCGCCCCTTGACGCCCAGCTGTTTAAAGGCCTCGGCTATCCCCGTCGCCACGGATGCGGCCGAGGCGAAGGGCACATTTAGCAGGGGCATCCCTATGCCGGACTTAGGCCCGAGGCCTTGCACGACCGACGCGCAGCTGGCCGGTATGGAGAGCACGCCTCTTCGCCGAGGGCCATGCCCAGCACCTTCAGCCCTATCATCATGCCGCACCCCGCGCACGCCGAGTTGCCGGGCAGGACGTACTTCTTCTTGGGGAGCAGGTCTATGCGGATGCTCATATCAACACCACGCCCTTCTCGGCCTCCAGCGCCTTCCTAAACGCCGCCTTGAAGTCGGAGGCCTTGAAGTCGACGCCGGCTATCCCCGCCACCACGTCCACGACCTTGTCTCTGCCGAGCACCGAGGCTACCTCTCTGCCGAGCACTCCACCGGCCGGCGTTATGTCGCGGTCGAATACCACCACCTTCTCGGCGGCCTCCAGCTCGGCCACCTCCTCGTCCGGGAAGGGCCTAATGAACCTCAGCCTCATCAGGCCCACCGGAACTCCCTCACGGCGTAGGGACTCGACGGCGGCTTCGGCGTCGCCGCACCAAGCCCCCATGCAGACCACCGCGTACTTCGCGTCCTCGAGCCAACGCCTCTCGACCAAGCCGCCGTAGGAGCGGCCGAGGAGCTTGCCGTATTCGGCGTCTATCTCCTTAATCGCCTTCTTCGCCTCTTGGTGGGCCCAGTAGATCCTCTTGAGGTGCTCGGCGTGTATTCTATCGTCGGATGGGATGTTGCCGAAGGTCAAGGGGAGGCCGGGCCTAAGCGGCATGGGGGCGTTGGGGCTCCTCGGGGGCAGGAACTCGTCGACTAGCTCCTGCGGGGGCAGCTCCAAGGTCTCGACGGTGTGGGAGAGCACAAAGCCGTCTAGGCCGACGGCCACCGGGATATACGCCTTCTCGGCCAGCCTAAACGCTTGGACGGTCAAGTCGAAGGCCTCCTGCACGCTGGAGGCCATCGCTACGGCCCAGCCCGAGTCCCTTATGGCCAATATGTCGTTGTGCTCGTCGTGGATATTCCACGGAGGCCCTACGGTCCTGGTAACTACGGCCATAACTATCGGCGCCCTGCTGCCCGCGGCCCACCAAAGCATCTCGTACATGTAGAAGAGGCCGTGGCTGCTAGTTGCGGTGAAGGCCCTGGCCCCGGCCATAGAGGCGCCGTACACCGTTGCGAGGGCCGAGAACTCGCTCTCGACGTTGACGAAGCTCGCCCTCAGCTCGCCCTTGGCCACGAACTCCGACAGCTTTTCCACTATGGTGGTCTGGGGCGTGATGGGGTACGCAGCTATTACGTGCGGCTTGGCCATCTTGACCGCGTAGGCGACTGCGTAATTGCCGGTTAGAGCCGTCTTGAGGGAGGCTAGCTGCCTCATGTCTCCTCGGGCGCCATCTCTATCGCCTTCACTGGGCATTCGTGCGCGCATATGCCGCAGCCCTTGCAATAGGCGTAGTCTATGGATATCTTCTTGCCCTTCTCCCAATCGATTACGGCCTCTGGGCAATAGAGCCAGCATATGCCGCAGTCTATGCACTTGGCCAAATCCACGAGGGGCTTAAGCGTGCGCCAAGTGCCGGTCAAGCCCCCGGAGCCGGGGGCCGGGCGGGAAATAGGTATTAGTTCGAGCCCCACGCCCTCTCAACGTCTCCACTATTTATATCTTATATATAGAAATATAGAGGGGGAATTCCATATAATTTCAAAATAACGTCCATTGAGGCCCCTATGCCTAAGTATACTATATAAGAAATAAAAATGTGCAAAGAGCGAGTTATTTTAGAGGAGCGTCGGCCGCCATATATATAGAGGTATAGAGGCTATAGGCTTAAAAAGAGCAACGATCTTTGTGGCGTGATCGAGGTGGTCTTTTTCGGGCGCGGCGGGATGGGCGCCGTCACGGCGGCGCAACTCCTAGCCCGCGTGGCGACTATCGAGGGCAAGTACGGCCAAGCCATACCGGAGTTCGGCGCCGAGAGGCGCGGCGCCATAGTCAGGGCGTATCTCAGAATAGACGATAAGCCGCTTGAGATACACTCGGCGGTTTCGGCAGGCGACTACGTCGTGGTCCTGGACGGGAGGATAATAAGGCAGATCGACGTGAGGGCTTGGGGCAAGCCCAACGCCGTATATATCGTGAACTCAAAAACGGCTGAGCCCTGGTACATAGCCATAGACGCGACCTCCATAGCGCTTAAACACGGCCTAGTGGCGGCCGGCTGGCCCCTCGTCAATATGGTCATGGCCGCCGCGTTTGCGGCCGTCAGCAAGGCCGTCACTCTGGAGGGGATATTGAGGGCTATACCCGACTTCGTCCCGGCTAAGGCCGTCGAGGCGAATAAAAAGCGGCGGCCGAGGCCTACGAAGAGGCCTTAAAGGTCCTCGCTACCGCCTCCTTAAGATAACCGCCGCTAAGGCCGCCGCCAACGCGACCACCGCCGCTATCAGCGCGGCTATTAGGGCCCAAGCCGTTGAGCCCAGCTGGCTCGCGCTAGACGTCGAAGTCGCCGAGGCTGAGGCCCTCGGCAGAGCCGATATATTCCATTGCGCGACCTCGAGCCCGCAACTAGACGGGGCTACGACGTAGCCGGGGACATCCGCCGGCGTCACGGGCAAGAACACTCCCACCGCCGAGGCGCCGCTGGGGATCGGCACCTTCG
>JZWT01000170.1 GCA_000960885.1 Thermoproteus sp. AZ2
CTACCCTCTGGACCAACCTCTCCACCTCCTCTCTGTCCAGCGTAACGTCTGTGGGGAGTGACTCCCACTTAGTGTGCCAGACATATACGGGGACCCCGGGCCCGTCCAGGTGCACGTCCTCTATAAGGGGGTCCCTCAATAAGGGGTCTATCTTGCCGTAGCCCAATAAATCCCTCTTGAGGTAATAGAAGATCTTGTCCCAGGCGCTCTCCGGCACCTCTACCCTAAACCTCCTCGCGGCCTCCTTCACCGCCCTCGACAAATACCCCTCGTCCCTCTTGGGCTCCTCCCCCGGCAAGAAGTCCGACAAGGCCTCCTTAAGCCTCTTAAGCGTGGCCTCCTCGTCGGCGGTCAGCCTGGGCTCCACGGCCCTATACCTCAAGAGGCCGCCCGACTTATAAATAGCGGCGTATATGCCGGGGCCGACCTCATAGGTCTCCAGAATATCCTCGGGCGAGCTCATAGGCCCGGCGCGACTAAGGCGGCCACAGACGCCGCCGCAGCCAGGCCCCCGTGGAGCAAGCCGGCGGCCGGGCTATTATAGGCCAGCTTCCCCACAATTACGCCCCCCGATATGGAGGTCAAGGGCCATTAGGTACGCCAAGACGGCTCGGGCGGCCGCCACATTGACGGGCATCACGGTTAGGGGGACCGCCGATGGCTGGGGCGTAATAGAGAGCTTGGACAGTTGGGGCGCCAGCAAATAGAGCAGTATGTCGGCTATGGCGGCGGCCATGGCTATGAAGGCGTAGAAGAGGGCCACGTAGGGCCGGAGCTGCGAGGAGAACTCCTTCTCGAACTGCACGACGGCGGCGAAGCTCCTAGACGCGGCGTCTAGGACCTCTTGCGTCCTGGCGCCGCTCTTGAGAGCGTAGGATATAATTGAGGCGAACCGCCTAAAGGCCTGCGATGGGACGCGCGAGGAGGCCTCCATTAAGGCCTCATCGGGCGAGAGGCCCCTAGCCTCTACGAGGCCAACTATTTGGCGGGCTAAATCGCTCATGGGCCTAAGCCCCGACGCGGCCAAGAGCCTAAAGGCGTCCTCCACGCCTAGGCCGGCCGCGGCCGCGTCCGATATGGTTCTTATGGCCTGCGGTATTTGCTCCTCCAGCCTATTGACGTATAAGGCTAAGCGCCAATAGGGCACGCCGACTGCGGCTGAGACTGCCCCGAGGCCCAAGCCCAGCGCCAATAGGTGGAGCGGGTCGGCGATTAGGGGCAGGGGCGTCCAGACTATAGAGGCCCCCCAATAGGCCAATAAAATCGCAGGGATGATTAGGGATAAGAAGTATATCGGCTTCACAACCTTAAATAGGAAGCGTTATTTAATTTGTGAGAGGGATCTCGGAGATCGTCGCCTCGATATTATTAGTAGTCGTCTCCCTAGCGCTCTTAGCCATAGCCCTCCCGATATATTTCAATTTATTGAACGCCGCGCGGAGCGCGCTGGCGGCCCAGGGGGGTGCGCCTAGGTGTTCGGCCGAAATAGTGGCCGTGGCCAACGAAAGCGGAAATGCATCAATAGCGCTCTACAACTACGGGACTACGGGCTGCCAGATACAATACGCGCTCTGCCTAACGGCTATGGGAGACCTACAAACGACTGGGTCGACCCCCCTAGTATATAGGGCAAACGCCTACGCCCCTCCCGCATCGCTCCTGGTAATTAACACGACCCTCCCCTACAACTCAACGCTTTGTCCTAGATACGCGGTTGTGGCCAATGGGGAAAGAATAAGCACATAAGAAGAAAAGGAAGGAGATATTACGAGGCGGCGACCTGCGTAGTGAATATGGCGCCGTCTTGCGTTACTACTTCTAACACATACGTATAGCCCGGGGTCAACTTACAACTACCACTAGGACTACTAAGTGACGCGTGGATGGTCCCAGCAGCCCCCGGCAATATAGTGGTGGCGCTAAAAAGTAGTTGCGTTTGTGCATACGACGTCCTGAGTCGCCGGGTCTACTACTAACACTTGCGTTATTGTTGCAGTCGTGCTCCCTACATTTTGGAGGTATACCGTCGCCGTCGCAGCTG
>JZWT01000171.1 GCA_000960885.1 Thermoproteus sp. AZ2
CCCTAGTGGTCTTCGCTGGCGGCGCATCGCGGCGCTTCCAGAGGCCGGGCGAGGCGCCCGTGGATAAATGCAAGTACCCCGTTGAGGGGAGGCCCATGATAGAGAGGGTAGTCGAGGCGGCGCGGCCCCTCGTAGACGCCGTATACGTGGCGCCGGGCAGAAAGGCCGGCTACGGGCCACCGGCCATAGAGGATAGCCCTAGGTTCGAGGGCCCCATGGCCGCGGTGGACTCAGCCGCCGCTAGGCTTAGGGGGTGGACCCTGCTCTTCGCGCCGTGCGACGTGCCGTATATAACGACTAGGGCCTTTAGGGAGTTGCTGGCGGCGGAGGGCTCGGCGGTCTACGTAACGCCGAACGGCCTAGTGGAGTCGCACGTCTTTAAGGCCGAGGCCGACGCGCTCGCCGAGGCCTTAAACGCGGCAGTCGGCAGAGGGGGGCGCCTAGACGACTTATTCCGGCTCTCGCGCCGGGCGTCCTATCTAAGCCCCTTGGCCCACGGCGTAGCGCCTAAGGAGCTATTAAACGTGAACTATAGGGAGGATCTAGCCGCCGAGCCTCAATACGGCGAGGCCCTCTTCGACTCAGATCTAGTCCTCAGCTGGGACCCTCCCCCGCTCCTCGAGCACATTCGCACTAAATCGCCGGAGCCCCTCTGGCGCGAGCTGAGGGTCTACCTGGAGTCCGGCCTCTTGTCTATGGCGGCGCACGTCCTGGAGGACCTCGCAACAAATAACAAAAGGCTAGGCGCCTTAGCGGGCCTTATTAAGAGCGCCGTGGGGATTAGGAAGGCTAGGTCAACGTGATCTTTTTGTTCATCTCTTTTACCTTCTCGTTTACCTCAGCCAATATCTGCTCCTTGGTCTTCCCCTCGGTGCTTATGCCCAAGGTCTTGGCCAGCTCATAGAGCTTCTTATCCTCCTCGCTCTCGGTGGTGGCGAGGCCTTGAGATGCCCTCCTAAATTCGTGTAGGGCTTCCCCGAGGCCTCTTGCCAAGGCCGGCAGCTTAGACGGGCCCCATATGAGCAAAATCACTATAGCGATCAATATAATCAGCCAATCCTGGCCCGTGATAAATAGGAACATAGCCACCTCCTCATAGATATATAAAAGGTTTTCTTCGGCCTCCAGACGGCGCTCTCTATTTACAAATATATAGTTAAATCATATAGTATATATAGTGAGCCTACCGGAACCATCTTTATTTATTGAGCGCGGTTGTTTATGCCGCTAGCCGAGATACCGTTGCGCCTCGCATTCGCGGCGCTCGACCAATGCGCTGGGAGGCTTATCTTTGTCTATTATAAGGGGGACTTCCTCTTCAGCGTGGAGACCGACTACGCCATAAGGGGGCGATACGCGTTGTTGCTTCTGCGCCTACTACCTCTGTGGAACACGTTTAAAGTTAAAGAAATGAGAATTGGCGATGGATGTCTTGTAAGTCTAAATAGATATGATGAAATTATAGATATAATTTTATTATAGAAATCTATTTATTTAGCTATTTCGTTAAAGAGTGCTGGCGTAAAAGCTTTTAAGTAAGGCGTTTAGCGCTGGCGTGGCAAAGCGTGAGGATAAGAGGAAGAAGGGGAGGCGTGGGGGCCGCGTCTTTATAATAGCTATAATCGCCATAATATTCGCCGAGATAGGCTGGGTGTTGGCCACGTCTGGGTTTAACATCTTGGGCCTTTTTAGGCCCCGCCAGACCGCTCTAACCGCCGCGGCGCTTTTAGAGAACACGCAGATGTGGGCCATAACCCAGTCTGGGCTATTGCCGACGACAACGCCTCCCCCCATATATAACGACTCAATAATATATATCACGGTGGCCGGTATTCCGCCCTCCCCGACGCTCTTGAACTCCACTACGCCAGTATACGTAGTTGTGCTCAACCCCCTCTTCGGCGACTTCAGCCCCAACGCGCCCGCCTACTTCTACGCGGCGCTCTTCAACGGCAACTACACAATAGCCTCTAGATATCAGGGCAAGGTCTTT
>JZWT01000172.1 GCA_000960885.1 Thermoproteus sp. AZ2
GAGGCGTTGGTTAAGAAGGCAATGTTATTAGTAGATGAGATATTGGCCTCCTTGTGAAAAGGGCTGTATGGGCCGTATTAGGAGTAGGCGGCGTCGGCAAGACCACCTACATCTACCGACTCCTCGGCCTCTCCCTAAGGCCTAGGGTCACTCTACGGCCTGGGATCTACCGCTACTACTACGGCGATTACGAAATGGACGTAATAGATGTGCCGGGCCAGCTCGCGCGCGAGGTCGCGGTTAACTTCAGCCGGATGTGGTCTTTTTACGTAGACCTCATGGTCTATATGTACGACGTCACCGACCCGCCCTCCCTACACGCCATAGCCGATATACATTCAGCCTTAATGGACAGGGGCGTAAAGCCGTTCAAAAGGTGTATATTGGTAGGGAATAAACGCGATTTGGCCGAATCGGTGGGGACTTTAGTGGAGGGCGACGAAATCGCGAGGGCCGTAAATGCTGATAAGATATATTACTTATCGGCTTTGAAGGATCCGCCAAGCGATCTCATAAAACCTATTATCGAGAATTTGTAGCAATACATATATTTGCGTCCTCATAAAATATGCGCCCGTTCAGCTCTTTAACGGCCTCCTCGCAGGCGGGCGGACGCCCTAGCCCCAACGCCTCGTTCACCATAGCGGCCAACGCGCCTTTAATCCCCTTGATATAAACATAGAACACCTCGGAGGCCATCCTCCTCAAAGCGTAAAAGTTGGCGGACCTATGGCATATTATTGCGGTGTTGAATTCGCCGAATTTGCTGGATATATGCCGTAGGTCCGTCGTCGGCTCTAGGGCTATGAAGGAGGCCGGCGCCAGAAAGCTCGAGAGGGGCGAGTCTAAGGTGGGCAGAAGCGCTATCCTCTCGCCCTCTAGATCCAAGACGTCTTGGAAATCGTCGGCTATTACTAAGTCGCGCCCGGCCTGCGCCGAGAGCTCGGAGGAGAAGCCGCACGGCAAAAAGCCCGCCACGAGGGTTAGGCCGCCCCAGGGGAGCATCTCGGAGGCCATTAATATTCTCACGTCTTGAAATACGTATGTAAACGAGTGGAGGATCTCGGGCCTAGGCTCCGCCTGTCTCCCAGATAAGAAGGGGACGATGATTTCGTCCACAACCGCTGCGACGATAGGGTCACCCCTATCGGGCGGCACCTTCCCGGTCCTAATATAGAGCTCACCCCTCTTTATGAAATAGCCCAGCTCGGCCAATATGTCGTATAGCCTATCCAGTGCATCGCCTGACTTTATACTGGCCTTTAATAACGCGGCTCTGGCGAATTTGCTAGACGTTACGCCGCGCTCTATTATATCCACGTACCTCTATAACCAGCTTTTTATAACTAATCAACGCAGGCGAGGCCCCTAAGTATTAAATCGACGGCGTAGGCGAAGCCGAAGCCGCTGGGATCTTCGACCGTAAGTCTGGCCGCGCGCTTAGCCGCGCCATCTGCATTTCCTACGGCGATCCCCCACCCCAGCTCAAGCATAGGCGCGTCGACTTCGCTGTCGCCCACCACGGCCACAAGCCCGCAGGGTATGCCCCAGACCTTACACAAATACCTCAGCCCAGTCCCCTTATTGTAGCCCTTAGGCCTTACATGTATGGCGTAGCCGCTGTACTCTACATCGTACTCCTCGCCCAACGCCCCCCTTAGGGCCTTTACAGCCTCGGCGGGGTCGACGAGGGGATAGAACGCCATATCGTACTTCCTGCACCTATTCTGCTCGCTTTCTCTGACCGTGCCCGTCGCCAAGGCCCGCTTAACTACATTCCCAGCATCGCCGGCACACAGCTCAACGACTTCTCCATCTACATAGACTATACATCCGTTCTCCGCTATGACCGACCCCACGCCGAGGTATCTAGAGATCGAGAGCGCATAGTCTAGCCCGTTGGCCGTGGCCAAGGCCGCTCTAAGGCCGCTGTCCCTAGCCCTCCTCAACGCGGCGACCGCCTCTAGCGAGAGCTC
>JZWT01000173.1 GCA_000960885.1 Thermoproteus sp. AZ2
GATCGTCTCCACTCTATCCGCCTCGATTAGCCACACGGTTTTAGTCCCAACGCCGTCTACGTGAAGCGCCACGTCGCCGGAGATCTGTATCCACCTATTATAGGCCCCCGCATGCCCTCCCAGCAACGCCGCCGCGGCTCTATGGGCCTGCTCCTGTGCGCCTAGGTCGACGCCTGCGTCTCTATAACGCATATCGCCAGCTCTGCCCGGCTTTTAAATTGTGCCCGCCCCCTCCCTCAGCGCCTTGTCTATGTCGGAGAGATCATACGCGGCCACGGCGGCGCCCCTATAGCTGTCGACCCTCTTGGAGAAGGAGCGCGCGACGACAACTATGGCGAGCCGTCGGGGAGGGGGAGCTCGGCCGCCCTCTCTAGGAGCCCCTCGGCGATCTCCTCGGCGTCTACGCCGTCGCTCCACTTGGCCTCGGCCAGCACTGCGGCCCCCCTCCCCACGCCCAAGAGGTCCACCTCCCGAGCCCCCCGGCGCGTCGCCCACCACTGGGGCCCCAGCCTCTGTACCCTCGGCAGCCTCCCCGCCCTTATCTCCCTGACGACGACCTCCCTGGCTATTTGTTCGAAGACCCGGCCTAGGTAGGCGTCGTACTCGCGCCTTATGTCCTCGGCGGTGTAGAGCCCCTCCTCTATGGGGGCCAGGTTGGGGCTTATAAACCTAAACCAAAAGGAGAGGAAGAAGTCGGAGAGGTAGTAGCGGTAGCGGCCCCTCCCCAACACGGGCCTGGCCCTCTTTATGAAGCCGGCCGCGGCGAGGTTCCTGAGGTAGGGGGTTAGGTCAGTGCCCCTCATCCCGGCGTAGTCCTTGATCTCCGCCAGCGTGGTGCGGCCCGAGGCCACTGCCTCGAGGATGAGCCTGTAGGTGGAGACCTCGGCGAATTCGTACCTAAGCAAGAAGTCTCCCTCGTCCAACAGAAAGGCCCTCTCCTCCAGCTCCCCCTCTAGAAATTCCCAAAAGGGGCCCTTGATCTTTACCATGTAGTGGGGGATGCCCCAGCGAATCCGTGTATCTCCACTAGCTCCCTGGCGGGCTTGTCGGGGAAGAAGTGGCGGTATTGGAGGAAGGGGACTGGCTTCACCTCTAGGGAGGCCGTCCGCCGCCCATAGAGCGGGCTCTTGTAGCTGAGGACCTTCGACGTCATGACCGACACGGAGGACCCGAGGAGTATCAACTTAGTGCTTGTGTTCGCGAGCACGTTGTCCACCGCCGCCTGTATCGCCGAAAGCGCCGCCTTGTCGGACTCCACCAGGTTGGGGAACTCGTCGATTATCACCACGTCGACCTTGTCCGCCAAGAAGGCGAGTAGGGCCTCCCAATCCTCCGCAACGTACCTAGCCCTCCGGTCAACCTCAGCCGCGGCGCGCTTGAGCCTAGCCAAGTCGCCCCTCCCCACAGCCAAGAGGTATAGGCGCCTAAGCCCCTCCGTGGCCTTGAGCACTAGGGCCGTCTTCCCTACTCTCCTCCTGCCGTAGACCACTAAGAGGCCGAACCCCGGCCTCGCCAAAAACTCCTTGATCCGCCTCAGCTCCTCTACTCTGTCATAGAATATAGCCACGGTTATAATAATTTCTGTTATATAAAAACCATTATATTTAGCCCCAAGACCCGCACCATGCTCGGACAGGGCCGCGCCTCTGGCCAGCACCTAAGCCCGACAAGCGGCCATGGGCGCCGAGTTCGGCCCACGGCCGGCCCTCCGTCGACATCGTCGAGGGGCTTCGGGCATAGGCCCCAAAGACAGCCGTCAACTGAGAGGCCCTACGCCGAGGCGCGTTGCGCGCATAGGCTCCCGGCGCGCCATCGCTATTCCCTCCCCCAGAGGGGGCCCCCATAGGCGGCCTAACCGCCTCGTCCTCTACGAAGTAGACCCCTCATCCCCGGCCTTGCGGCGATGTCTCGCCCCCTCTACAGGCTCTGGCATGCCGTCGATCCAATCGATAATATTCGCGGCATTGTGC
>JZWT01000174.1 GCA_000960885.1 Thermoproteus sp. AZ2
AATTGCGTCCCTCACGACTTCGCTCCTATCGAGGTAATACCCATCCTCGACTAGCCTATCCATCTCCTTCAAGTCCCCTTCCTCGATCCTAATTGATATAAGCTCGAGTTTCCTCGGGTCATCCTCGCCCTCAACGCGCTTCTTCCCCCTAGCCATGGGGGAAGATTAGACGCGTAGGTAGTGCCTGTGCTTTTTCTCGTGGGACTTTTTGTGGTGTCTCCTCTTCTTCTTTCTCTCGACCTCAAACACTATCATGAGAGAAAATAGAAAAGGGGATTTTTATTTTTCTAGCCGCTTAACGGCCCTTAATTATCTTGCGCTCGTACTCCTCATCAAACTTGTGGCTCTCTATCAGCTCTTGTATGGCGGTCCTCACCGCGTCGCTCAGCGATTTGTATTTGCCTTGTTGAACCAGCTTCTTGAGCTCCTCTACGTCCTCCTTGCTTTACGTAAGCGCCCACCTTGGGCATAGCTAGTGGAGCTCACGCGCTTAAAAAGGTAATAAAAACGGAAACGTATTACCACGATAATACTAAGGAATTAATGCTATATTTAACCGCGAGCATATGGGCATGGTCCTCGCGGTTGCCTATATCCGCGTATCCACGGATATGCAAGACCCAGAGAACCAGCGCGTGTATCTGGAGAAGTGGGCCTCTGCGAGGGGCATAACCATAGTCAAGGAGTTCGTGGACGCCGGGGTGTCAGGCGCCACCCCGCCTTGGGAGCGCCCGGCTTTTAAGCGCTTGATGGAGGAGGTGAGGACGATGGACCCAAAGCCCCCAAGTCCTCCTAGTCTATGAGGTCTCCAGGCTCGCGAGGAGCTTCCAAGAGCTATTCGATTTGTTCAAGATAGTGGAGGAGGAGCTCGGGCTCGCAATAGTCTCGGCCAGCGAGAACGAGCAAGCGCTACAGAACTTAGACGGCATCTACCGCCAATTCTTGAGGACCGTCTTGGCGTTCGTGGCGGCGATGGAGAGGGAGTTCATTAGGCAACGCGTCAAGGCCGCCATGGGGAGGTTGAGGAGCGAAGGGAAGATAGCCAATATAGCCGAGAGGGAGCCCCAGCTGGCCGAGGAAGCCGCCAAGCTATATAAGGGAGGAGCATCCCTCGGCGAAATAGCGAGGGCCTTGAAGGTATCCACGTGGTCTGTGAGGAGACTGCTAGCCGAGAAGGGCCTATACCGCCCTCCCCCGGGGATCTGCCCCAGATGCTTTTCTAGAATGAAGGTTGTGGAGAAGACGGCCAAGGTGGTGGACGGGAAATACGTCGTTGAGACCAAGTATTATTGTAGGAAATGCGGATACGAAGAAAAAAGGATCGGTTAGGCCTAGCGCTTGGCCCTCTTCGGCGCCGTCCTGGTGGCCAGTATTATGAGCAAGACGAGCCGCCACCGATATTATTAGGAGCCGATAAGCCCCACTTCTCCACATAGAGCGCGCACGCGGTGGTCGTCACTCCGTAGAGCGCCACATGAAGACGCCCAAACGAATATCCCCTTGCTGGTCGCGGCACTGCTTCCGCACTGCAAGACGGCTTGCGCAAAGAGCTGTGGGGCGCCGAAGGCTACATCTGCGCTCGCCATATAGGCCACTGTGATGTTCATGGGCTTGTCGACTACGACCGTCCCATTAGTCCTCATGTCGTTCACTATCACCGCGTAAGGGATAAACTCTATGCCGTTTATGGTCACGTTCTCGAGCGGTATCGAGAAGCTGGAGCTCGCATTTACCCAATACTCCTTTACGCCGAAGATACTATACACCGCCACCAGATATTGTTTGGCGGAGGTCGCGGTAGCATTCACGAACCCATTAGCCATGGCGTATTCCGTGGACGCGGCATAGGCCACTGCCGCCAGTAGCGCTAGGAGTAGAAACAAGGTTTTCGGCATAAGAAAAAGGAAGGAACTATTTAAATACTACAT
>JZWT01000175.1 GCA_000960885.1 Thermoproteus sp. AZ2
GCGTTTAGCTACGTGGTCCACGACCCCCCGCGCCTCAGCTACGCGACCCAGCAACTCTACTCCGAGGCCCTCTACGCCGAATATTTCAGAGCGCTCAAGAGGCGCGGCGGGCTGTTCCACTACACGGGCGCCACGGGCTCTAAGTATCGGGGGCTCGACGTGGCCAGGGGAGTCGCCGAGAGGCTCAGGCGAGTCGGCTTCCGCGTCGGCAAAATCGAGAGGGGGTTCGGCGTATTCGCCGTCAAATAATATAGGGCAACTTGTTTAAGACCTCGGCGCCTGTGGAGGCCACGTACACCATGTTCTCTATGCGCGCTCCGCCTACGCCGTTGACGTAGACGCCCGGCTCTATGGTTATCACCATGCCCTCCCTCAACGCGTCCTCAGAAGTTGCGGCGACTCTGGGCGGCTCGTGGACCTCGACCCCTACTCCATGGCCTGTGGAGTGTATGTAGTAGCGGCCGAAGCCGTACTCCTCCAACACCTTCCTCGCGGCTAAGTCGACCTCTCTGGCGGGGGCGCCGGGCTTAACGGCCCTCTCGGCGGCCTTGGCGGCCTCGTACACCGCGTACACAATATCCTTGATTTGTTGCGGCGCGGGGCCTATCAACAAAGTCCTGGTCATATCGGCGCAGTAGAGCCTATACCTAGCCCCTATATCCACCACCACGGCGTCGCCGGCTGAGATCCTCCTGTCGCCGTAGTTGTAATGGGGCCACGCCGCGTTGGGGCCTGAGCCCACTATCGGCTCGAAGGCGACCCCGTCTGAGCCCAGCTCCACCATGGCCTTATATATCTTGGCCGCCACGTCGCGCTCCCTCAGCCCTTCGACCGGGCCCAGCCCGCTTAGGGCCTCCTCGGTTATCTTTAGGGCGGTCTTCATCAGCTCGAGCTCCTCGGGGCTCTTCACGGCCCTTAGCTCTAGGAGTTTGGCGAGGCGTCTTCGCCGAAGCCTCCATCGGAGGCTATTCTGCCCCCTAGCCCCTTAAGCGCCTCCTTCACGTCCTTGGCCACTACTAGCTCCTCCCCCGGCATCCTCGGCGGTATCTCCGAGCCTGCGATGGCCACCACCCTAGCCGCCTTGACCATCGCCGAAGCCCTCCAGTAGTCTAGGCGCGAGGCGTAGAGCGTCGCCCCGCCCGTCCTCACGTCGACTACCAGCGCGAGCGCGTCGGGGAAGCCCACCGCGTAGGCCAAATTGCCGGGCTTCGTCAAGACCACGTAGTCGTAGTCCTTAAACGCCCCGGCGATTCTTCTGAGCTTATCCATGACCAATACTTCCCCTTAATTTTTCTTCCTCAAGACCTCTAAGGGGACTGGCTTCTCGT
Organism: Thermoproteus sp. AZ2; assembly: GCA_000960885.1. Taxonomy (GTDB): domain Archaea; phylum Thermoproteota; class Thermoprotei; order Thermoproteales; family Thermoproteaceae; genus Thermoproteus. Next base: position 1,329 of record JZWT01000175.1, read on the forward strand.
ATTTCCTCAATAAGGCGAATCTGAGCACGGACACCACCGAGTCCGGCTCTATCTTCGGGTACAGCGACTTGAGCTCCTCTAGGGCCTCCTCTAAGCTATTGAAGCCGTCCTCCCTCAACACCTCTGAGCCCAGCTCCTTCAGCTTAGCGTACTGCACGCCGGTTATCACGGCCTCGCCGTATATCATCCCGCAACAAGTTATATAGACCAGCTGAAATCGAGGCCTCACTACGCCGAGCCGTATCGTCGCCCTCTTCTCGCCGGACAACACGCGGCTTAAGTACTTCTCCTTAAAGCTGAGCAAAGGCCCCATGGGGGCCCGCATGGAGCAACCTTTTTATTAAAATATATGTAGCGGCGCGTGTGCCGCATTTATAGAGACGGCGATTTTCTAGTGTTCGAGGCGCCCGAGCTGGAGAGGCTCGCCGCATATCTAACGCTTAAGGGCATAGCCGAGGAGCTGGCTGACGACGGCGTCAGGCTTAGGGCTAAGCCGTGGTTGGACCACGTCGTGGAGCCCCTCCAGGAGCTGTGCTC
>JZWT01000176.1 GCA_000960885.1 Thermoproteus sp. AZ2
TGGCGCCTCTGCGAACACCGCGGCCTCGCGCCGCACCGAGGGGATCCACCTCTCCAGAGGGGGGCTGGGAGCGGGGGCGAGGAGGCTGTTATTCGATTAGGCCTGCCCCATAGGGGGGTGCCCCCTCCACGCGTTGTATTTATACTCAATGCTGCGTATCGTCTCTAGCGTCCACTCGCTTTGGAACTGGGCAAAGGGCATACATGTCAGCTCCTCGCACCTATCCCCATCTACATAGGCTACGCATATGATGTAGCGGTCCGGGTACTTGGTTGCAAAGTCTATCTCGTTGGCGGTGAAAAATATCGGTTCGTCGCGCCACTTCACGTATTTCCCCTTAATCTCGACTACATACATCACGCCATTTTTCGACACAACCAAGTCGAAAGGCCTAGGTGTATTTGCGTAGCCTTACGATAATTTTGTAGCCCTCCCGTGACAGCCTAGTCTTGGCACATTTTACGGCAGCCATCTCAGTCCTCTGGTTATTCCTACTCTTATGCACCATATCCATTACGTATTTCTCAAAGTCGCCAGCCGGCACCTTGGCCCCCTCCACAGCCGCCTTCAAGATCTTCTCAATCTTAGGGCTATAGTCTATCCGCCACGCCTTGCTATACTCTGTCAAATGCGACAAATAGCCCTTGAGTTTTAACCACACGTCTATACGGAACTTGGCGCTTATCTCTTTCTGTATGTCTTCCCCAACTTCGCCGATCTGCTCCACAACGGCCCACCACGGCACCTCTCCCTCCCGGAACAGCTCTACATACACGCCCTCCTTTCTCCCCTCAACTAACGCCAGGAGTTTTTCGCTTTGGAGGACCTCGCTCCCAGCCAGATATGCCACTTGGACTATGTAATACCTAGCCCCCGGCGCCACTTGCCTCTGGGCCGTGCCCAGCTTTGCGGCCAGCCCCTCCTCCACTAACCACTTCGGCTTCCACCGAATTCTCTCCTTCTCTTCCATTATAGCCGCGACCCTCCTCCTCAGCTCCGCTAATTTGTCGGAAACCACCGCGTCGTAGATCTCTCTATCTGATAGGTATACTGCAGAGCCTATCTCTAGCACCTTCCTAAACTCGTCCTCCGAAACATCGTACACCTCAAACTCGCCGTAGCTCTGAGGCGGCAAGGCCTTCAGCGAGATTTGGTAAAACTTCTCCAGTAAAGCCAAGTACATGTCGAATTCGTCTCTTCCGGCGCTGGCAGCCTTCAGCGTCATGTCTACCACATATACAGGGTCGGCCTTTTGGCCGAACCGCCAAATCCTCCCCACCCGTTGCACGTGCTTCGTGGGGCTCCACACGACTTCGTAGTTGACCACGACGTCGTAGGCCTGTAGGTTCACCCCCTCAGACAAGATGTCCGTAGATATGAAGACAGCCGTCTCGTGCTGTGACGCCAGCTGTGTCGCCTCGAAGTCTACGTCCATCCCCTCTCGGGCCCGCGCCGTGGCGTACATTATGCCGACCTTGCCGCAATCGGCCTTTGCGTAGCCGTCGCCAGAATTCACCACTCTACAGCCGTCGGCCAGCTGGCCGAAGAGGTACTCCGCCGTAGTGGCGTACTCGGTAAATATCAACACCCTGTGCCCCTTAAACACCTCCAGCAACTTCTTCAACGCGGCCAATTTTCTGTCCGAAGCCTTTGAGAATCTCTCCGCCAGCTCCCTTAACTTTTTCAGCCCCGCTATGTTGACGATACACGCATCCAACTCGCCCTCCGCCAGTGTCTCTCTGTCGCATCGACCCCCCCACCACTTTGTCCAGCGTCTTGAAGAAGGAGGTGGGGCTAGACATGGCCCTCTTCTCCACCACCATCCTCACGACCGGCTC
>JZWT01000177.1 GCA_000960885.1 Thermoproteus sp. AZ2
TCAAATAAGCTATCCCTTAACTACGCCTATCGGCCTATGGCGCGAGACCTTTCTGCTGAAGCCCACTTGGTGCGCCACCTCAACCACCATGTCGACGTTCTTGTAGGCCTCGGGGGCCTCCTCGCTTATGACCTCGGTCTCGGCGCTCCTGACTATTATGCCCCTCTTCTCCAGCTCTCCCCTAACCCTCTGCGGCGGGAAGGAGCGGACGGCGGCCTCCCTGCTCAAGACTCTGCCGGCGCCGTGGGGCGCAGTGCCGAAGGTCAAGCTCATGGCGTCGGGGGTGCCGACTAGTATCCACGAGGCGGTGCCCATGGAGCCCGGTATCAGCACCGGCTGGCCCACCTCCCTATATTTAGCGGTATCTCCGGTCTCCCCGGCGGGAAGGCCCTCGTGGCGCCCTTGCGGTGCACCCAGACCTTCTTCACAGTGCCCTTCTCGTCCACCACGTGCTCCTCCAGCTTAGCTATGTTGTGGGCCACGTCGTATACTATCTCGAGCCCGACCTTCTCTAGGGAGCCGAAGACCCTCTTGAAGGCCTCCCTAACCCAATGCATAATTATCTGGCGGTTGGTCCAGGCGAAGTTCGCGGCGGCGGCCATGGCCTTTATGTAGTCCTCCGCCACTTTGTCCTTAAGCGGCGCCGCGGCTAGCTCCCTATCGGGCAGGCGGAGGCCCCACTCCCTCATCTTCCTCTCCATAATCATTAGGTAGTCCGTGGCGACTTGGTGCCCGAAGCCCCTAGAGCCCGTGTGTATCATGACCACGACTTGGCCCTCTTGCTCTATGCCGAAGACCTTGGCGACCTTCTCATCGAATATTTTATCCACCACCTGTATCTCCAAGAAGTGGTTCCCGCTGCCCAGAGTGCCCAGCTGGTCCTTGCCCCTATTCTTAGCCCTCTCGCTCACCTTAGAGGGGTCCGCCAAATCCCAAGAGCCCCTCTGCTCTATGAACTCCTTGTCCTCAGGCCAGCCGAAGCCCTTCTGTATAGCCCACTCCACGCCCTCCGCTATCGCTCTGTCGAACTCGGAGACGGACAGCCTTAGGTGGCCCGTCTCGCCGACGCCCGGCGGCACCAGCCTAAATATCTCGTCCACGAGCTCCTTGAGCTTAGGCCTGACCTCCTTCTCTGTTAAATTAGTCCTAAGGACCCTAACGCCGCAGTTTATGTCGTAGCCTATCCCGCCTGGCGATATGACGCCCTCCTCGGCGTCCACGGCGGCGACGCCCCCTATGGGGAAGCCGTAGCCTTGATGGGCATCAGGCAGGACTATGCTCCAGCGGTATATGCCCGGGAGACACGCCACATTGGCCCCCTGCTCCAGCGTCATGTCGGTCTTCATCTTCTCCAATAGCCTCTCGTCGGCGAATACCCGCACGGGCACCTTCATGCATTGTTTATAGTTCTGAGGAATCTCCCATACGTAATCCGATATCCTGCGAAGAGGCGGCGCCATAGGCCCACCTCCGCCTGGCTTTAAATGTCTTTACGCAAAGCGCCTAAATAATTCGGGGCCGCGGCGTCTAAATAGCGCGCTCATCGAACGCCGGAGGAGATCAGGGACGATTCAGCGGAGGGCCTTACGTCGGAGTTGTCGCCGCCGCAGCTAGGCGAGCGTGTGGCCGGAGTACCGGCGGAAGGCTTAGGAAATCATGTCTCTATTTGAGCGCCATGTAGTGATAGCCTTCGAGAGCGCCTCGACCCTCTCTGCCGTCTCCAGCCTCCTGTGCGTCGACATTATGTCGGGCCGCGGCCTTAAATAAGCTCCGCACTTGGGGAAAGAGG
>JZWT01000178.1 GCA_000960885.1 Thermoproteus sp. AZ2
ATAGCGTTCACGGCCTTGACCTTCGCGCTGGGCCTGGGAAACGCCTTCAAGCAATCTACTCTCTCGTTCTTTGAAGGCCTCGGCATAAACAACGTCTTCCTCCTCGGCCAAGAGTTCACAGACGCGGATGTGGCGCTCGTGAGGGCCTACGCGGCGCCCTACGCGTCGGCGGTGGTCCCGATCTCAGCGGCTCCCGCGGCTGTTAGGTTGCCCGACGGGCGCGTCGAGGAGGTGACGCTCTACGGCGTGCCGCCTTCGGATATCAGCTATGTGGTGCCTAGCTCGGCTGTCTTAGAGGGCCAGGGCCTAATAGGCGGGGGCTTAGCCGTAGTGGGCTATTACGTGGCCTTTAATCAAAACACCGGCCAGCAGGAGCTCTATCCGGGTTACCCGCTCGTGCTCGAGCTGAACAAGAGGTCCTACACGTTGGTGGTGTCCGGAGTCATGTCGCCGGAGCACCCCGGGGTGATCAGCACCACTAGCGGTGTCTTAGTGTCTATAGATCAGTTCAGAGCAGTCACGGGGCTCAATACATATCAGATAGTTATCATCTCCCTTAGAGATACTAGATATATAGATACTGTGCAGTCGCTTCTGAAGCCCCTCTTCCCCAACGCCGAAGTGCTCACCTTAACCTCCCTGGTCGAGACCGTTAATCAATTCTTCACGGGCCTTGAGCTTTTCTTGGGCTTGGTCTCGGGCGTGTCGACTGTCATCACGGCGCTTTGGCTCTACGACACCATGACCATCTCGGCTATTCAGAGGACTAGGGAGTTCGGCATATTGAGGGCAATAGGCTTTAGGAGAAGCCAAATAACCGCCATGATGATATACGAAGCCGCCATAATAGCGCTAATAGGAATAGCCGCCGGCACAGCCCTACTAGCCCCCCTAAGCCTAATAAAGATAAACTTCTTCAACTTCCCCGTCCAAGTCCTCGTGACGCCTCACATAGCTGCGGGAGTCGCCGCGTTGGTCATGGCCATAAATGTGGCCGGCGCCTTGGCGCCTGCGATTAGGGCGGGCCGAATGAACCTAATCGAGGCGTTGAGGTATGAGTAGGATAGAGGTCTACGCCGACGAGGCGTCAGAGGCGCTCAGCCTCAGAGTCCCTAAAGGCCTTCTCAGGGGCGAGAAGGCCTATGTGGAGCTCAGATATAGGGGAAGGCGCACGTGGGCCTTAGCTGTTTCCGCCGAGACCGACAAGGCCTTGGCGGATCCGGCTCTTCTAAAGGAGCTAGGCGCGGAGCAAGGCTCGGCGGTGGAGGTGAGCGAGGTGGCGCTGGCGCCCGCCAGACGCGTCGTCTTGTCCGTAGAGCCCCGCGAAGATCCCGAGCTACTCAGAGTAGCTCTGGCATATATCCCCGTGTTCGCGGGGAGGGAGTTCTCCTTAACTTGTTGCAACGATGAGGTGGCGATTAAAGTCCTAGCGGCGGACCCCTCACCCTCCTACATAAATGCAGAGACCCAAATCGTTTTGCCGCAGAGGCTTACGGCCGCCGACGTGCCTGAGGTAGGGAGGCTGACGGCGTATATTGCGCCGGACGCGGCCGCGGCCTTGGGCGTAGGCGAGGGCGGCGCCGTCTTGGTGTTAGGGAGGGCCTCGCGCCTAGTTTTGCGGGCCCAGGTAAGGCAAGGCTACGAGGGGCGTATAGGCCTAGACGGCATGGCCAGGCAAGCCTTAGGCGTAAAGGTAGGCGAAGCCGTCGAGGTCGCACCATCGCCGTATCCCCCTGCGAGGAGGATAGCCTTAGCCCCCGCAACGGCTAAGGCCAAGCTA
>JZWT01000179.1 GCA_000960885.1 Thermoproteus sp. AZ2
ACCCTCACGGGCTCTGTGGGCGCCAACACGACGCGTTGCGCCGGCCTCAACGCGACCTTCCTCACCTTTACGGTATCGCCTATGCCGACGCCGGCGTTTTGCCTAATCATGCCGTCCATGCGAATTATGTCTTTGTCCTCGTCCTCGGGATACGCCGGCCAGACTTGCGCGTACGCGGTCTTCCTACCTATTATCTCTACGTAGTCGCCGGGCTCTACGCCGAGCCTTTTCATAATGCGTATGGGTATTCTGACTATGGAGCGCCCGACGTCTCTAGACTTAGCCTCATAAATGCGCAAGATCACCTCATCGCTCATCGCCTTAGATTCCCATGTCTCTATAAAAGGTTTAATGAAAGAGGCGGAAGGCGAAAAAAGCTTTTATTCAACACATGAGGCCCCATACATGTCGATCTTCGACGACATAGATAGAATGATCAGGCGTTGGCAAAAATTCTTCGAGGAAATAGAGAGACAGATAGACGAGGAGATTAGGCAGATGAGCGGCCAGCAGTATAGGGGCGGCTCTAGGCCGAGGTTTTACTACTATGGCTTCGAGATGACCATAGGCCCCGATGGAAAGCCTATAGTTAAGGAGTTCGGCAACATACGCGGCAGGAGGGAGGGCAGCGGCATAGAGGTCGTCGACGAGATAGAGCCTCTCACAGACGTCGTCGAGGACGACGGGAAGATCAGAGTGGTGGCCGAGATGCCCGGCGTAGATAAGGAGGACATAAAGGTGAGGCTCAGCGAGGACAACAAAGTCCTAATCATTAGCGCTAGCGGCAAGGATAGGAAGTACTACAAAGAGATCCCCCTTGCCGGCGCCTGTGGACCCCAATAAGACCAAGGCCTCTTATAGAAACGGCGTATTGACGGTTGAGCTGGAGAAGAAAGACAAGGAGAAGAGCGGCTTCGAGATCAAGATCGAGTAGTTATATCCTCGGCTATTGCCTTAATCAGCTCCACCGTCCATTTTAAGTCGTTGAGGTTCGCCATCTCGACGGGGCTGTGGGCGTATTTATTCGGTATGCCTATCGCGACGGCGGGGAACGCCGGCTTGGACAAAGGCGGCCGCGTCGGTGCCTCCGCCCCCGCCGCCTATTTGCACAGGGATGCCCCTAGACCTAGCTATCTCGATAATCCGTCTCGCGAGCTTATTGGTATAGGCCCCCGTGTTGTCGAACAGCCTAATCACGGGCCCCGCGCCCGGCTTCACCGGGCCGTTTATCGCCGGGTTGCAACAAGCCATTGTGTCCACCACGACGACGTAGTTGGCCTCAACCCTCCTCGCCAAAGCCCTGGCGCCGACCAGGCCCACCTCCTCCTGCACGGTCCATATAAAGGAGGCATTGCCGACGTCCTTATAGGCCTCTAGCAGGGCCCACGACCCGGCTCTATCGTCTAGGGCCGCCGAGGTCACGAAGCTTCCCGTCGTCTTAGGGGTTCTATCGAACGCGATGGGGGTCATGGGCTTCAGCCCGGCGGCCTCGGCGTCCTCCCTGCTGGAGAAGCCGAAGTCGGCCAACAACTCTTGTTGCTTCTCCTTGAAGTGGGGCGGCTCAACCCCTATTACTCCGATGAGGTCTAGGCCTGGCCCATATGCCCAAACCCGCGCCCCCTTTATTACGTCGTCCTCCACGCCGCCAACCTTCCTGAA
>JZWT01000018.1 GCA_000960885.1 Thermoproteus sp. AZ2
CTCGAGGAGGTCCTTAGGACCGCGAAGGAGGGCTTACACGAGCCGCACGCCTGGCTGTCTTACCTAAGGCGAATGGGTTAGCCCTTGCCCGATCTTCAATACTTATCTTAGACCTAGTATGAGGGGCTATGCCCAGGAAAATAACGCTTCAACCGGGCGCTGTGACCGTCATAGGGGACTCGGAGGAGGGTAAGGACGAGGCGCCGATGGGGGCGTCAGCACAAGAAGAGCTTGACTCACTATGTAGCCTCCTCAAGGCCTATTTAGTGGTTAGAGAGGTTTCTAAGGAGGCCGCCGAAGTTCTTAGACAAGAGATAACTAAGAGGCTATGAGCGTAAGGGCTAAGGCCGAGCGCAGGCCGGCGAGGAGAAATAGGGCTAGGTTTCCCCGAGTTAGAAGAGCCTATGCGGCCTTCGCCAAGGCCTTGGCTAAAAAAGCCGGCGTGTCGGCCGAGGCCGTGGATAGAGCCATAAGGGAATACGGCGTAGAGGCCGCTAAGAGGGCGGCGGAGGCCGCTAAGCCCAGGCCTAGCTTATCGGCGAGACTTAAAGCCCTACTGGCTAGGCCCGCGGGGCTATTGGCTAAGGCGAGGAGGTTATGGGCAAGGCGGTAGTGGCCTTATCTTGGAAGGGGGGAACGGGCAAAACGACTATATTAGCCTCCCTGGCGTATGCGTTGCGGCGCGAGACGCCCCTCAGAGTGCTGGCGGTGGACATGACCGAGGACGCGCTCCTTTCGCAACTGCTCGCCCCTAGTTGTAGGGCTAGGGGCTTCTTCGACTACTTGGAGGGCCGCGAGCCCGAGATCTGCACCGCCGACGACGGCGCGCTCGTGGACACCCTGCCGGCCGGCGCGCCTAGGCCTAACGTTAAGCCCAAGGCGGTTAAAGCGCTTGTGGAGGCGCTTAAGTCTTCCTACGACGCTGTATTGATAGACGTGCCGGGCGTCGGCGATGCGTATAACCAAGCCCTAACCTCGCTAATGCTTTTGGCCGACATAGCGCTGATCGTCACAACCCCGGCCTTTTTAGAGCAAGCCAAGAAGATCAGAGCCGTAGTAGACGGCGCGCCCGTAATGGCCGTGCTCAATATGTGGACCAAGGACTCGCCCGGCAAGCATGAGGTGGAGGTGATCGGCACATCTAAATGGGGCAGATACGCTTATGTGGTCGAGTTCGACGAAGGGGGCTTGGAGGAGCGCGATCGAGAAAAAACTGGCGGTATTTTACAAGACTGAATTTAGTAAAATAATAGATAGAATTACATCTGACTTATTTAAATTAATAGTAGAATAACAATAAAGATTTAATAAAAATAAAGCAAATAATAGCATTTATGAGCCATTAGGATAAGGGCGTTCTGCTATGTTTATAAAGGGAGGTCAAAAGATGCTTGTGCTAGATGTAGGCAAGCTTAAATTAGGCCTTGAGGAGTGGAAGAAAATAGAGAACGACTTGACGCGCATAGCGGCTTCCGACGATTTAGAGCTCCTCCTAAACTTAACCCTAATAACGTCGGAGGAGGAAGAGGAACACATGGAGGAGGAGCACAGCTTAATGCCCAGCGATCAAGACTTCGCTAGAGAGGTGGGCGAGCTCATAGAGTACGTGAGCAAGACCTATAAGGCGGACGCGCACCCCCACTTTCACGGTAGCCACGGCACGGTCCTCTTCTCAATAAAGGGGAAGCCCAAGGACTTAGTGAAGGCGTTTAGGGACGTGCTGGAGTACGCCCGCACCAACTGCGAAAAGTGCATGATACACGGCATAGACGGCGAGTTCCACATAGGCGAAGACCTCGCGGGCATATATTTCGGCGACGCTTATAAGGTGACCTTTATCCTCCCGGCTGAAGACGGGCGGAGGCTCCGCGTCTACGAAGCTCATCCGTGACACATCTAAGCACCGCTTCGGCGTAAGGGCATTTGACCTTTTTTAAGTCATCTAGGGATATATGGGGCAGGCCCATGAGCCACACCCTCCTACGCGTAAACCCCGGCTCGTCGATAGGCCACACACACTCGTCGCCTATCTTAACCACGTCGGGGGCATAGACCACTAAGTCGCACTCGCACTTAGACTCCACAGCGCAATTAAACGCCTTAGCCCACCCGAGGGGGCCCAAGGCCGCCTCCACGCCCAGCTCCACGGCTTTCCAGTACAACTCGCACACGGCCCCTCGCGCATCTCGCCTTATATGCCTTCCGCCAAAATCCTCTCATCGACGTCCTCCACAACTATGTATAGCCCCTCTACTCCAACTCTGTCTATAAGCCTAGCCGCTCTGGCGATGGGGACTTCGACGTACTCGCATATGCCAAGCTCGTCGCAACGGGTTTTTAATAGGATCTTTACCCTCACGTAATACCTAGCTCTTTTAAGCTACGGCCGCTCCCCGCCATGAGCGCCTTTAGCCTTGAACGGCTCTGGAGCCTAGCCTTATTCGACCTCACCAGCGCCTCCCGTGGTCGTGATATCCCTCTGAGGCGATAGCGCCTAAGCTACAGCTCCAGCTCCTCGCCTACAGCTAGGGGCATGTAGATGTTGTCGACGCCTTCCTCGGCGAGTCTCCCGGCGAGACCCGCCGCCGCATTGGGCTCTGTGTGGAAGAGGACTATTCTGGTATCTCCGCTGAAGTACCTCATAAACTCCACGAGCTCCCGGCGACCGGAGTGGGCCGAGAAATCGAACCATTCTATTCTGGCGTTTACTTTTACGGCCGTTCTATCCACAAAGGCCTCGCCGCTAGACAAGATTTGGAATCCCGGCGTGTCGGGGGCTTGGAAAGACGGGAGGATTATCGCGTTGCGCGGGTCCCCGGCTATGCGTTTGAAGTAGTAGAGGGAGGCCCCGCCCTTCAACATACCCGCCGGCGATATAATGACCGAGGGTTCTTGCATGGCAGCCTTCCTCACGTAGGCGTTCGGTATCTCCACGGCCATCTCCAACGCCTTCTTGTAAAGATCGTAATCGTTGAGGAGGTGGGGATATCTGCCCACAATGGTGTTGACCTGCCTAGCCAGCCCATCGACGTATATAGGCCCGACGTCGTATTTGGCTAAGGTGAGCATCAGCTCTTGCGCGCGGCCTAGGGCAAAAGACGGCACCAAGACTACGCCTCCGCCCTCCAACACCTCCTTAACGGCGTTGACGAACTCGGCCTCGAGCTTCTCGCGGGGCGGGTGATCAGCGGCGGCGTATGTGGCCTCCATAATTACCACGTCGGCGTGTCTCGGCAAATTGTATATGTCGGCGCCTCTCAACAACGCCGTGTCGCGCAGATTGAAATCGCCGGTGAAGACGACGACGCGCCCGTCCGCCTCTAATACCGATACGGCGCTGCCGGGCACATGGCCGGCGTTGTACACGGTCAGCGTCACGTCTCTGGCGAGCTCTAGGGGCTCTCCGTAGGTCAGGGGCACCGCGCTCTCCATAGCTGCTTTCACTTCCTCATGGGTATACGGCAAATAGTAGCCCGACAGCTTTATCATATCCGTATACATCACGTCGCTGAGCTCCATCGTAAGCGGCGTGGCGTAGATGGGAGGCTTAATTGATACATATAACGACGGCAAAGCGCCGCTGTGGTCTAAGTGCGCGTGTGAAAGCACGACGCCCAGTAGATCCTTAGGGCGCACGTGCTCCGGAAATATAGGCCTCCCCTCGGCGTCGAAGTTTACGCCGTAATCGAACAACACCGAGCCCGCCGAGGTCTTGACTAACACAGCGGCTCTCCCGACCTCGCCAGCGCCTCCGAGGAATTTAATTCTCACGCGCTGAATTTTTATTGAAAATAAATTTCCATGGTCCTCGAGCGCCTCGCCGACAAGATAGACGCCGTGCTGAGGGAGGCTAAATCCATAGCGGCTGAGCTGGATGAGCTTATAGCCGGGCTGGCGAAGGCCGAGGAAGACGTAAGGAGGATAAGGCAAAAAGACTTAAATACGACGCCGCGTTGAGGCGCGATGGCCCTTACGCAGAGCTCTCAGCCGAGGAGGCAGAGGAAAGCCGCGTTGAACGCGCCGCTACATCTGCGCCATAAGTTCTTAACAGCTAAGCTGTCGCCCGAGCTTCGAAGAAAGCTAGGCGTTAAGAGGCTCCCCATAAGGGTCGGCGACACCGTCCTCATAATGCGCGGCGACTTCAAGGGCGTGACCGGGAGAGTAGTTCGGGTAGACCTAAAGAGAGTCCGCATATATGTCGAGAACGCCACCCGCACCAACAGCAGGGGCGAGACCGCGTATTACCCGATACACCCGAGCAAGGTAATGATAACCAACGTCGATACCTCCGATAAACGGCGCCAAGAAGTCATAAATAGGAGGGCTAAGAAGGAGGGCTCATGACGCACCTACGACGGGCTACTTCGCCGTATTGGTGGCCTATAGCGAGGAAGGAGGGGGGCGTCTGGGCAGTCCGCACGTCGCCCGGCCCCCATAAATTTGCGCGGTCAATGCCCCTAGCCCTTATAGTCAGAGATGTGTTACGCTACGCCAAGACCCTAAAAGAGGCCCGGTACATCATAGGGCGCGGCTACATAAAGGTCGACGGCGTGGTTAGAAGAGATTATAAATTCCCCGTCGGCGCTATGGACGTGGTAGAGATTGTGCCGACCGGCGAGATATACCGAGTGGTGCCCCACAGCGTGAAGTACCTAGATCTCATCCGGATCCCCAGCGAGGAGGCGGACTTAAAGCTCTTGAGAGTAGAGGGCAAGAACTACGTCTCGGGCGGCCGTATACAGCTACACTTCCACGACGGCAGAAACCTTATAGTGCCCGCCGATGTCGGCTTGAAGTTTAAGACCTTCGACTCTGTTGTATATTCGCTTAAGGAGAGGGCCGTTAAACAAGCTATACCGTTTAAGCTCGGCGTGCGCGCAGTGATATTCGACGGCACCAACGTGGGCTTTATAGGCGACGTGGTGGAGATAAACTGGACCCTCAAGCGCCGCCTATCCACCGTCGCGCTTAAGTCGGCGGAGGAGGTCAAAAGGACTATATTAGATTATATAGTGCCTGTCGGCGAGGGGGGCACCGCCATTAAGCTCGCCTAATCCTTCTCCTTCTCAGCCTCCTCGACCTTTCTACTAGCTAAGAGGTTCTCGGCGCGCCAGAACAAATCGCCGAACTCCTCCAGCGTAGACCCAAACTGGCTTAGGCTAACGCCTATGGGCTCGTATACCCTCACTTCGTCCCCCTCGACTATCCACCCCTCGGCGAATCCGCCGGCGGCCCAGTCGTATCTGGCCACGACCGCATAACGCTTTTCCCTAGAGCCGACCCTCAGCCATATGTATACAGCGGCTATGCCGTATTTGGTGAACAGCTCGGCTACAATATCCCTATAGCGCTCCCCCGGCCGAGGGGCCGGTATGCGTTGCATATATTGTAGCTCGGGGCTTTGGAGATCTTTCCTAAGCTCCTCTAATAGTTGAATTACCGGCATCCCGGTTCTGACCACCTTCATGGCGTTGGAGGAGAGCTATAATTAAACTATTAGCCGATAGACCTCAACGCATGGTCTAAATCCTCTATAATGTCCTCTACGTCTTCTAGGCCCACCGAGAGCCTTATTAAATCCTCTGTTATGCCCAGCTCCTCCCTATCCTCAGGCGGTATCGGCGAGGCGGCGCTCAAAATGGGGTACGTCGCTATGGTCTCCGCGCCGCCTAGGCTGGGGCTGGGCGTAATCAACTTGAGCGACGATAGGAACTTCTCGACCTCGGCCCTGCCCCCCTTTACCCTAAACGAGACGACGCCACCGTAAGATCCCCCGAAGAGCTTCCGCGCGACGTCGTAATGGGGGTGTGTGGGCAAGCCGGGATATATCACCTCGCGAACCTTGCTGTGTTCGGCTAAGAACTCAGCGACTGCGAGCGCGCTGGCGCTCTGCTCCTTAACGCGTAGATGCATAGTCTTCAAGCCCCTGGCGCACAAGAAGGCCTCAAAGGGCTGCATTATGCCCCCCAACATGGCCCTATATGTCCACAACCCGCTATCCACCTCCTTAGTCACGACGACGCCGCCCACGACGTCGTTATGGCCGGCTATGTATTTAGTGGCTGAGTGCACGACGTAGTCGGCGCCGTGGGCCATTGGATTGAAGAGCGCGGGCGTGGCGAAGGTGTTGTCCACGACGGCGATAGCCCCCACATCCTTTGCGGCCTTAAGCACCTCCGGCATATCTAAGACCCTAAGTGTGGGGTTGGTTATGGTTTCTACGAAGAGGACTTTGGGCTTCTCCTTCAAGGCCTCGACGACGGCCTCGGTGTCGGGGAAAACCTTGCGCAGCTTTATCCCGTACTTGTTTGAGAGCTCCCCGAAGAGGCGCAGAGTTGCCCCGTAGGCCTCCTTTGTGGTCAATAGGCCGTCGCCAGAGGCGAGGAGATATATGGCCAGGGCAGAGATAGCCGCCATTCCGCTGTTGAAGGCCAAGGCGTCTCCGCCCCCCTCTACCTTGGCCACTGCCCTCTCGAAGGCCCTAACGGTTGGGTTCTCCTCTCGCGCGTACTTGAGGTCGAGGCCCCTATCGCTTTTCCGGGCCTCGCCTATCTGCTCAAAAATTGCCGTGAGGTACACAGGCGGTATGGGCGAGCCGTATTCGTCGCGCCACTCATGCCCCCTTATGGCGGCCGTCCTCTTGCGCATAGGTGGGAGAAGATTTAAGATTAATAGTTTGTTGGAGGAGAGGTGTACGCCTATATTGTCGGAAACCCCACAGTGGATTTAATAATCACGAACTTAGGCGTAGCCAAAAGAGTGGGCGGCCCGCCTTATTATATGGGCATGGCCCTCGCCGCGTTGGGCATAAGGCCCATAGCGCTGGGCGTCGTGGGGTCTGAGGAGGCGGAGTTAGTGTCCAGAGAGCTGAGCAAGATAGGCGTAGAGCCCCGGCTAAAGATAGGAGACGCCACCGCCTACTTCGAGCTAGATTATAGGCAGAGGCCGAGGCGCGCCAAGGCTCTGAGGCGGCCTACGACCAAGATAGACGGCGTCGTCGAGGGGCCGCTGGTGTTGATAGCCCCCGTCTACGACGAGGTGGGCCGCCTAGAATTCGCCGCCGATTTATCAGCGGTTGATCTACAAGGCTTTATCCGCGCCGGGCTAGAGGCGCCGAACGCAGATGTGGCGCACTTCTCAGACGACGATATGGCGGTAGAGCTGGGCGAGTTGCCTAGGCTGAATAAGAAGTGGAGAATTGTGTTATACACGAGGGGCATAGGCGGCGCCTATATGGCCTATGATGGGGTCATTTATTACGCGGACAGCGCCAGGATAAACGCCGAAGACGTCACGGGTAGCGGCGACGTCTTCCTAGCGGTGTTCGCAACAATTATGTTGAGGAGGGGGGACCCCGAGGCGGCACTCTGCGAGGCCTCGAGCTATACTGCGGGCTTCCTAGCGCGCGGGCGCGTCGAAAGGCTCGAGTACGGATGCGTCGCGAGAAAAATCTAGGGGGAGGCCAACATCTCTAAGGAGGCTATCCTAGTCAATATATCGGTCCTAGTCACTATGCCGACCAACTTGCCCTCGTCGTCTATCACCAATAATCTGCCTATATTGTTCGAGATCATTGCCCTAATCGCCTCGTGTATGTCCTCGTCGACATTGATAGTAGGCGGATTGGTCGTCATGATGTCGGCCACCTTTACATCAGCCCTACATTTAGCGAGGGTCTCGACCGCTCTAGAGGCCATTAGGAGGCCTATGGGCCGCCCTTGGTCGTCGACTACGGGTATGCCCCTGTAGCGCCTCTTAGACAATATATCAATATATTTCTCCAGAGGATCGTCCGGCTTAGCCGTGAGGGGCTTCTTAGTCATAATGTCGCCGACGGCGACATGGGGTATTGATACCAGGGAGGAGACCTCTAATAAGGACTCTATATCGGCCCTGATAAGCTTGCCGACGACAACTATGCCGCTGGGCAGAGGCCCCACTCTCAACTCCTTTCCCACATATTGCGACAAGTCGCCGAGCACTCTAAGCGATGCGAGCGGCGTCTCGGTCAATAGGCCTAGTAGGGATATGTCAAGGGCGTACGCCACCACCGAGTTGTTGTGGTATATGGGCACAGAGAGCGTCTGCTTAGAGACCACGTCATATGCCTTTGAGGTAGGCACATAGCCGCCGTGCGGCCCGGCCTTGCTCATGACTAGGCCCATGCTCTTAAGGACGCTCATTATATTGCGGATATAGCCCTCGTGGACCTTTAGGGTCTCGGCTATCTCCTTAGATTTTACAGGCATATTTTGCCTATTATATATATCTACTAGCGCCTTTAGAACGTTGTATATCGAATCGGAAAGGCCCATAGGGTCAAAGTATAACTGGTTAAAATGTTTTACTCAGCAGTCGGTCTCATCGTCATAGCTCCGCAGACCGTTTATTTCATCACGTGGACTAAATATATACCTCCTATATTTAAATAGAATTGCACAATAGTCCGGCGAATGTTTATAAACGCCGCATCCCCGCACCACAATGCGCGCGCTAATAACCGACCCGACCAGCGACAAATTCGTAGAGAGGCTACGTGGGTTCGGAGTCGACGTGGACTATAGGCCGGGGATTCCCAGGGAAGAATTACTAAAAATTGTGGGGGGCTACGAAATATTGGTCTTTAGGAGCAGGACTAAGGTCGATCAAGAGCTAATAGACCGGGGAGAACGCCTAAAGATATTGGCCCGATACGGCGTGGGCCTAGACAACGTCGCCGTCGACTACGCGATAAAGAGAGGTATAACTATAGTCAATGCCCCCAACGCGCCTTCTAGAAGCGCCGCCGAGCTCACAATAGGCCTTATGCTGGCCCTAGCCCGCAGAATACCGTTGTTGGACAAGGAGGTCAAGGCGGGGAAATGGCCAAAGGGGAAATACATGGGCGTAGAGCTCTACGGGAAGACCCTGGGGGTTATCGGCTTCGGCCGGATCGGGAGATTGGTGGCCCAATACGCCAGATCCCTCGGCATGAACGTGATAACCAGCGATGTAATAGATGTCTCTAAGGAGGCCGAGAAGATCGGGGCTAGGCAGGTGGGCTTTGAACAATTGTTGAGGGAGAGCGACGCGATTTCTGTGCACGTCACGCTTAATCCCAGCACCTATAGAATGCTGGACGACGCACGGCTCTCCTTAGTGAAGGACAACGCCATGCTGATAAACACCAGCCGCGGCGAAGTAATAGACGCAGATGCGCTTCTGAAGCACATAGATAGGCTCTGGGGCGCCGCCTTAGACGTATTGCCGGAGGAGCCGCCTAAGAGCGAGAAGCTCTTGAGGCTGATCTCCCACGAAAAAGTAATCGTGACGCCGCACATAGGCTCAGAGACTGCCGAGGCCTACGAAAGGCTGGCCGAGGAGCTCGCCGTGAATATACAAGAGGCCATTAAGAGGCTATGAAGTACCTCACGCCGGGCCCTATACAGTTGCCCGATTTCGTCTTGAGGGCTATATATAGGCAGCCGGCCTTCCATAGATCTGAGGAGTTTAGGGCCTCGCTTAAGTCCGTGCTGGAGAAGCTCGGCAAGGTCTACACGGGGACCCCTGTGGTGATGCCGGGCACGGGCACGCTGGCCGTGGACACAATGGTCTACAACTACGTGGAGCCCGGCGACAAGGTGCTGGCCGTGATATACGGCGAGTTCGGGCGCCGCCTCTCGCTCTCCTTAAGGACCAGAGGCGCCGAGGTGCGCGAGCTCACATCCGAGGAGCCGCCTCCGCCCGACGTGATAGAGGATGAGCTGAGGAAGATGGGGGGAGCGAAGGCCATCGCGGTAGTCCACAACGAGACAAGCATGGGGATGGCGCATAAAGAGCTGGGGAAGGTCGCCGATGTGGCCAAGGCCTACGGCGCGCTCCTCCTCGTCGACAGCGTCTCCGGGATGCCGGCCGAGCCTCTCCCGCCCGGAATAGACGTGGTTGCCACCGCCTCCCACAAGGCCTTCATGGCGCCGCCGGGCGCGGCCATACTCTACGTCAACGCGGAGCCGCGCGCAAAGCTAGGCGTCCCGCCCGCCATGGATCTACGCCCCTATCTAAAGGTCCCCTCCACCCTAGACACGCCCTATACCCCGCCGATATCGGTCATATACGCGCTCGAGGCGTCGTTGGAGTATATATTGGGCATAGGCCTAGCTAAGTATACAGAGCTACACGTGGAGAGGATGAACTTACTCTATGGAGGAGTAAAGCTCAAGCCTGTCCCCAAGCCCAGCCACCGCAGCAACACCGTGGCCGCGTTTTATTGCAACGACGTCAAGAGGGCGTTGGCCGCGCTCAGGGAGGCCGGGTACGTGGCGAGCGCCGGCATGGGGCCGTATAAGGACAAGGTGATTAGGGTAGGCGTTATGGGCGACGTGGCTAGGGAGGACATCTTGAAAGTCGCCGAGGTTTTGAATAATGTGGCTTGAGGACGAGTGCAAGCTCTGCCTAATACACTCGAGGTCCAGCGACTTAGTTAAGCTGGGGAAAGCCCACGCGTTGCCCGCGCTCCTAGATTACTTAAGCCGCGCCGTCACCATGGAGAGTAGGAGCGAGGCCTTCGCCGAGAGCTTCAGGCGCGTGGCCGAGCTGGCCGGCTCTGACGATCCCTACGGCGAGTACAAGAAGCGGCTATACGAGGTCGGGAGGGCGGTGGCCGAGGTGGTTAGGGAGAAGCTCGAGGCGGCCAGTTGGGACCTAAAGCTAGCCCTAAGAATAGCCGCCGCAGCTAACATAATCGACTCGAACGTCTTGGGCTATAGGCCCAGGAAGCTGGAAAGCGCCATATGGGATGAGCCGGCGATAGAGGAATACGTCGAGTTGCCCAGGAACGTGTATTACGTTATCGACAACGAGGGGGAGGCCCAGATAGACTACGTCGTTATGGAGGCGCTTAGGAGAAACGGCATAGAGCCCACGCCTGTGGTTAGATCCCAGCCGTATGAAATAGATGTAGTGGCGGATTCGCTAAAGGGCGCGTTGGCCACGCCCGGCAATATATCGCCGGTTAAATGGCTTAGCGGTCGCGGCTTTATAATAGCTAAGGGCATAGCAAACGCTGAAGCTTACCTGGAGTGGGGCGGCGACACGCCGGCCTTATTGTTGTTTAGGGCTAAGTGCGACGTGTTGGCGAGGAGGCTGGGCGTAGAGAAGAACGCCTCGCTAATAATTAGGGGGGAGACCTTTAAGAAGATATTACAGCACTATTAGCTTAACCGGTATCCCGTCCCTAAACTGGACGGCGACGGCGGCGTCCGCCAAGCCGCCCTCTTGAATCACAGAGGAGGCCACCTCTCTGACCTTCTTCAACACTGAGAGCACGTCTAACATATGCGCGTACGATTGGCTGAATATGTCATATTTAACAGTGGGGCTTGGATCTATATAGATGCCTAGACCCGTTATTTCTAGAGGGGGGGCGCCGGCCTCCTTTTGGCCGAATTTCTTGAGGAGGTCTTGGATTTTCCTATAACGCTCAGCCACGTCCTTTAGCTGCTCTATTTGCGGTTGAAGGGCTTTCACAGAGGCCTCCAGCTCCGATATAGCTTTATCTAAGTCGGAGATAAACTCCGAGGCTGTCTTGTAGAACTTTATGCTGTAAATCTCCATGAAGGGGGGTACCAAAGGAAATATAAATAAATTGGCTAGGATCGCGCCCAAAACATTAAATTGCGGATATAAAGCGCTTTGTGGCCGAGCAACAAGAGGAGGGCGGCGATACGCTCACGGAGATAGAGGTCCAAATACTGCAGGGCTTAGAGAGAATGGGGGGTAGCTATCAACAGAGAAACCTCTGGAAGTATATAGGCATAGACAGCAAGACGGGGTTGCCCATCTTAGCCCGCCTAGAGAAGCGGGGGTTTATTAAGCGGGAGAGGGTGGGCGGCGAGAGGCGCGGAGTATACGTGATCAAGTTGACGGATAAGGCGTATAAGGTGTTGGCGGAGCTGAGGGAAAAGGCGGAGGAGGGCGAGTCTGTGGATTTGGCGAGGCTGGGCGAAGAGCTGAGACTACTGCTCTCTATTCCCTGTACCTATTGCCCCTATGTGGAGAGGTGTGGCTTCAGCTTTATAGACCCCCTACACTGCGACTTATTGACTAAATGGTCTTATAGCCAAGTGAGATATGAGCGAGAGGATTAGGTCCTTCATAGCCGTAGACGTTGTGGATAAGGAGGTGGTGCAACGCATCGTCGCTCTACAAAGAGAGCTTTTGAGGACCGGCGCAGACCTAAAGCCCGTGGAGCCCGAGAATCTGCACTACACCTTGTTGTTCTTAGGCGAACAGCCCAAGAGGGCCTTGGACGAGCTGGCTAAAAGGCTTGAGGCCGTATCCGCGTCCTGCTTTCAGCTAGAGCTGAGGGGGGTCGGCGCGTTCCCCCGCGAGGACAGCCCAAGGGTTGTGTGGATAGGCGCCGGTAGGGGGCGCGAGGAGCTGACATCGCTGGCATATAGGGTTAGGGAGCTGGCTAAGGATATAGCCCAGGCCGACGAGGAGTTCGCTCCCCATTTAACTATAGCCAGAGTTAAGGGGCCTAGGAATAAGGAGCGCATAGCAGAATTCATAGCCAGCCACAGAAACGACGCCTTCGGCGTCGTCCAGGTCTGCGAGGTTAAGCTCAAGAAATCCGTGCTGACGCCAAGGGGACCTATATATAGCGACTTATACGTGAAAAGGCTTGCGTGACGAGCGGCGACCTCAACGCGGTGTTGGAGGAGGCCAGACGCCTAGTGGAGCCGAAGGGCGAGGAGGCCGTCAGAGAGGTCTCGGAGGAGTTTAAGCGCTATATAGCTTCTAGGATTGAGGAGGCTGGGGTAAGGGGCGAGGTCGCGTTGGTGGGCTCTGCCGCGCGCGGCACCTGGCTACCTGACAAGATAGATATAGATCTCTTTATAATTCTGTCTAGGGATTATCCCAAGGAGTTCATAAATAATCTCCTAAGTATTATAAGAAAATTTTTAGATAAAGATAATATATCATATGAATTAAGATATGCCGAACACCCATATATCACCGCGCACTATAAGGGCTTCGATATAGATATAGTGCCTTGTTTCAAAATAGCGCCGGGCGAGGCGCCGATAACGGCCGCGGATAGGTCGCCTCTACACCATCAATACCTTTTGGCGAGGCTAGACGACGAGAGGCGCCTCTCCGTGAGGCTTTTGAAGCGATTTATGAGGGGCATAGGCGTATACGGGGCCGAGGTGAGGGTGGAGGGATTTTCGGGATATTTAACAGAGCTCTTAGTGGTGCGCTACGGCTCATTCCTAGACGTGTTGAAGGCCGCGGCGAGGTGGAGGCCCTACAAGACGGTGATAGACATAGAGGGGTATTATAAGCCGCAGGAGGCGTTGAAGAAGTTCAAAAGCCCCCTGGTGGTGGTGGACCCCGTTGATAAGAACCGCAACGCCGCAGCCGCGGTTTCGCTCACGTCTATGTCCACGTTCATCCTCGCGGCCAAGATGTTCTTGAGGCGGCCTTCGCTTTCTTATTTCGAGCCGCGCCGAACGCCGGCGCTGGCGGTGCCCACAATAGCCCTCGTATTCCCGTGGCCGGGCGGTGCGCCGGACGCCGCGTGGGGGCGCCTTAAGAGAATCGCCAGAGCCTTGGCCAATAAGGTTGAGGAATGCGGCTTTAAGGTGCTCCGCTGGGGCGTAGGGGGCGAGGAGGGCCGAGAGGCCAGAGTAGTCCTGCTCCTGGAAAGCTACGAGCTACCGCAGTGGGAGCTCCACGTAGGTCCGCCGGCCGCATCCGACGCCGCCGAGGCCTTCGTGGAGAAGTACCTAGGCGAAGAGGTGGTGGGCCCCTTCGTTGAGGGGGGGAGAGTCTACGTGGTGAGGAGGAGGAAGATAACCAGGGTAGAGGATTGCTTGGCCAAAACAGCTAGGGATCTCGGCTTAAGGTTCGACATAGCCATAGGCGTTGGGACCGATTTAGCCTCAAAAACCCCTTGGCTGACGTAAATATTAAAAGCGAGACTCGCCCGTGTACGTGGATCTACTAAATAGGTATAGTAGACAGCTCGGCCTCCTCGGCAGAGATGGCCAAGAGAGGCTGGGTAAGGCCTCGGCGGCTGTCTTCGGCGTAGGCGGCCTAGGCAGCCACGTGGCCTATTACTTAGCCGCAGGGGGGCTCCGACGCCTCATATTAGTCGATATGGACGAGGTCTCCCTCCCCGATCTACATAGGCAGGTCCTATACGCTGAGCGCGACGTAGGGAGGAGGAAGGTCGAGGCCGCCGCCGAGAGGTTAAAAGCCATTAATAGGTCTGTGGAGGTTGTCCCAATAGGCGAGCCCATATCGCCTTCGCTCGCGCTTAAGGTGGCCGAGGAGGCCGACGTGGTAATAGACGCGTTGGACAACTGGGCCGCCAGACATGTGGTTAACCGGGCCGCGGTCCAACGGCGCAAGCCCCTAGTCCACGGAGCCGTGCAGGAGTGGTATGGCCAAGTCACCACGATAATTCCCGGCGTTACGCCGTGCTTGGAGGAGGTCTTCGGCAGATTTAGATCTCTGCCCTCCTGCGGCCAAGGCGTGTGCCAAGTCCTAGGCCCCGTCGTCGGCGTCGTGGCCAGCATTATGGCCCTAGAGGCGTTCAGGGTACTACTCGGCTCACCTGCCTTGGCCGGGAGACTGTTGGTCGTAGACTTAAAGCATATGGCTCTCGACGAAATAAGGCTGGAGAGAGACGAGCGTTGCCCCGTCTGCGGCTATGTGCGCTAAGCTCACGCCTGCGCAACGGCTCGTCTTATACTACATGGCGTTTGAGGCATTGCACGGCAGGCCGTGGCTCACCTTCGAAGACATTAGGGAAGGGACGGGGCTTTCGGCCAGGTCCCTGAGGAGCGCGTTAGTGAGGCTGAGGGAGGAGGGCTATATAGTTAGCATTATAGATCCCATAAAGGGCAAGCGGCAACTCCACAGAGTCTTGTTATATAAGCTGTACCCCGCGCCCGAGCTCGAGGGCCTTTACCTAGTCGATGTGAGCAACGAGCTAACGCCTGAGGCCATTAAGGTCTTGGCAAACGCCGACGTGGTGCTCTACACCGATTCGGTAGACGTGAAGAGGCTGGAGGGGTACGCCAAGGAGCTGAGGCCGTTTAGGGGCGAGGTGCCCAACGCTAAGCTGGTGGCCGTGGCCTTTAACCCGTTGTTGGATATGGATAAACTAAGCGACGTGATGGCTAAGGCGAAGTACATATGCGCGTCAAACGCGGTGGATAAGGCTTTGGGCTCGTGTATATCTTGCGGCATAGTCGACTTAGACTACGGCACATTTAGGATAAAGGCCGTCTCAAACGACCAGGAATTAGCGGAGTTGGCTAAGAGCTATGACTTAAAGGGCACTATAGCTCTACAGACCTGCGACGGGAAGCGCTACGAGCTAGTTGTGCTTAAACGGAGGCAAGGGGCTTCTGGATCGCGCGCTTAGGCAACGCCGTAGGGCAACCGCGTTAAATATTAAACCCCGGTAGTCTAAGGCGCCATGAGCACTAAATATGTAGAGGCGGGGGACTTAAAGGAGGGTAGCTACGTAGTCATAGACGGAGAGCCTTGCCGAGTAGTAGAAATAGAGAAGAGCAAGACGGGGAAGCACGGATCCGCTAAGGCGCGCATCGTCGCCGTAGGGCTCTTCGACAACGTCAAGAGGACTTTAAGCGTCCCCGTGGATACCCAGGTGGAGGTACCGGTAATAGAGAAATTCACGGCGCAGGTTCTGGCCATATCCGGCAACACGTTGCAATTGATGGATATGCGCGATTATAAGACCATCGAGGTGTCCATGGACTACGTGGAGGAGGAGGCCAAAGGCAAGGTAGCCGCCGGCGTAGAGGTGGAGGTGTGGCAGATCCTCGACCGCTATAAGATTACCCGAGTCAAGTAGCCTCTTGCGGGGGCGGAGCCGCAAAGAGGTAATAGGGGTCCTTTCCTTGTATTTCCGCCAAGATCCTATTCACTATCAACTCCACCGGGTCTATCTCGACGCGCTTCTTTACATCCTCAAAGCTCTCAAAGGGCTTCTTCCTCCTCTCGGCCAATATCTCCTGGGCCTTCTTCTTGCCTATTCCCTCCAATAGCTCTAGGGAGTGCATCTTGAGCGTGAGGGGCCCAGCTCGATTAAACCAATCGACGAACTTCTTCTCGTTTGCGAGAACTATGGCGCGGACTATCTGGGGGAGGGCCTCCCTAGCCGGGGGCTGGAGCTCGTCGTATTTAATCCTCCGCACGATTTTGTCCACCTTATCTCTTTGGCCAGCCCCCACGTATACCCGCTCCCCCACCTCTACCTTGGCCCCCGGCTTTAAAGTGACCTCTAAAAGCGTGAAGTGCTCCTCGCCTACGAGGTGCGCGTAGGTGGAGTCGCGGGGGAAATCCCTCCTGACTCTAGCCGGTAGCCTATAGGTCGCGAGCTCGGGCGGAATTACATCTAATACGTAGGCGTATTCCTCCCGCCTCCTCATTTCAATATCTTAAACATCTCCTTCAGCTCGTCCTCGGAGAACTCGCGCCTCTCTAGGAGCGAGAGCAGATACTTCAGCTCGTCGAGTGTCTGAGGGGAGAGGTTGACCAGTTGAATGGCGGTGACTCTGGCGAAGCCGAACTTCGACACCAACTCGTTCACCTTGGCCTCGGCCGCATCGGCCGGAGCCTCGACGACTTTCTCTAGGTAGTCTATAGTCTTCTTCTGGACGTCGCTGAGCTCCGTGCTCTGGGCTAAGGCCCTCAGAATCTCCAGCGCCTTGGCGTTCGTGACGTCCTCCGACCTCTTAATCTTCTTCACGCTCACACGAGTAGTAGAGGGGGAGGTTTTAAGCTTGGCGCTTTACGCAACAATATTTATAAATCGGGGGAGGGCGGGAGGTATGCCTAAGCGCACCCACGGCTATAGGTTCAAGAGTAGGAGGCTGTTATCTAAGAAGCCGAGGGAGAGGGGCGTTAGGGGGCTCTCCTGGCTCTTATACGAGTATAAGGAGGGGGATAGAGTGGTAATCGATATAGACCCCACCTACGTCAAGACAGCGCCCCATAGGCGTTATCAGGGCAGGGTGGGCGTGGTCGTGGGCAGGCAGGGCAACGCCTATGTGGTAGAGGTGCGGGTGGGCGGCAAGATCAAGAAAATCGTCACAACGCCTGATCATCTAGTCCCCTTTAAATCTCAGGGGGGTAGTTGAGAGTCCTCGCCTCCAGTGTAGTGTAGCTGTATTGCATAGTAGAGCTTGTCGAGTCCGGAGCCATTTAGGGCTGAGACAAACACGGGCTCGCCTATGCCCCCCAGCCCGGCCACAGCCCTTATTATCTCCCTCTCTAGAGGCGCCGCGCCTAGGGCCTCCGCCAGGGCCTCGACGTCGCTGGCCCACGCATTTATCCGCTCCAGTTGCTCCTCGCTTAGTAAATCCACTTTATTTACGGCGAGTACTTGGGGTAATTTAAAGCGGATTCTGCTGGAGAGGGCCAGGAGGGCGGTTGTGGCGAAGCCCTCCGGGGTTTGCATATACGTCGCATCGCCCACGTAGACCACCAAGTTGTGGACGTCGGAGAGCTTCTGGACTAGATAGGCCCCGCTTTCCCTAAAGGCGAAGAGCTCCATCTGGCCCGGCGTGTCGACCAACACGATAGGCGCGCCGACCGCCTCCACCTCCTCCTTTATCTTCTCGGCCTCCGCCACGGCCATGTCGACGGCGGCTATAATAGATGCGTTGGGCCCCAGCTTGAACTGCTTCATGATCCTCCTCGCCGTGATCTTAGTCCTTATATCTACGTCGGGTATATAGGGCAGATACTCGGCGGCTGGGTCTAAGTTCACCGCCGCCACGTCGTAGTCTTGTTCATCGAGCCAATTATATAACGCGGCGATCAGACTAGATTTACCGCTACCGGCAGTGCCTATAAAGAAGACGACAAGCATTACTCCTTGCCCCTGAGAGCCTTAACCTCTTGCGCCACCGATGCCGCGAGCTTCCTAAGGCCTAAATCGCTATATACTACAAAATATCCCTGGCCTCTATCGTCATACCATATGGCCGGGTACTTCTTATCCCCATATACCTCGTATTTTAGCCCCAGCTTATCCAGCGCCTTCGCCACCTCTTCAATGGTGGGCTTGGCCACGGCGAGGCGGCGAGGCACTATGCGGCCGCGGGATTTAGGCAGAGTTGAGTCTAGGTATACGAGCCAGAGGATGCGGCCCCCCTTTTTCTTCATTCGACGAGGACCGCGTTGACTATCCCGTCTTGGCCAGGCCGCGAGGTAACTACCGCGCGCCCCGCCTCGGTCTGTATTACAGCTCCCCTAACTATTTCGCCCCTCTTCGCGAAGTCCGGATTGGCCGGCGTGGATAGGACCGAGATTATCTTGGCCTTAACAGCCTTCTTCTCCTTGGGATTATACACGTTGGCGTAATTTATACTCCTCAACCTCACCTTTATGTTCCCGCCGGTGACACGCTCGATCTCCACTTCCCTCTCGCCTAAGGTGGGGACCTTGGGGGGACCGCCGCCTAACGCCTTTCTTTTGACCTTAGCGGTCCTCCCCTTAACGCCGCCGCTGGGCTTCTTAAGGTCGTTGCCTTGGTAATACGCGGCCGATTTCACGGCCGGCAATATAGGGGGCATTATAAGCTTTTAGCCGCATATTCCTAGCATATTTTGCGTAATCTTTTTAAAAGAGGGGACGCCAAAACTTATGCTCAAGCGCATTGGCTATGCTCTTCATTATACTAGATTAGGTAATTTAGTTGCAAAAATTTCTCAAATTACTCCACTATATATACCAGTTTATACATATACATATAAAAAAATAGGAACACTCTACGATATTATAGGAAATATTAATAATCCTTATGGATTAATAAAACCTAATACTAAAGATAATAGTATAATCGGCCAAGCGATTTACGTGAGAGAAATCGACTTAAAGAGGGCAAAATGACGCGCAAGCTAATCGTAGGGCTTTCGGAGCAAGACTACGTATGCCCTGTCTGCGGCTCGAATAAAGTAAAGATAGACGAGGAGCAGGGGGTCGTCGTTTGCACGGTCTGCGGCACGGTGATAAGAGACGCAATAGTGGACCTAGGCCCTGAGTGGCGGCGCCCCGAGTCGTCGCGCGCCTCGGCTGCGCCGGGGACCGAGCTGGGCGATATAGAGCACGGCAATATCAGGCTAGCCGATAAGCTGAGGGCCCTTAAGCTGAAGAGGGCGGCTAAGCCGATTTCTACGGCCGCCGAGAGACTCGAGATAGACATGAGGGAGTTCTACGATTCGATCAAGGACCTCCTCGGGATACCTAAGGCGCTTATAGATGAGGCGATGGCGCTTTATAAGAAGGCGTATGAGGCGGGCTATAAGGCGTCTAGGCGCGAGGGCTACGCCGCCGCGCTTTATTTCGCCGTTAAGAAACACGGCGTAGCCGCCGTCACCTATAAATCGCTGTTGGAGAAGGCCGGGCTAGAGAGGGGGGCCTTTATGTCCGCCTACATGGAGTTCCTACGGTATATGAATAAGTTGGGCGAGAAGCTCCCCAAGGTTGACCCCAAAATCTACGTGCCTAGGATCGTATCGGCGCTGGGGCTATCCGATGAGGCCAGCGCTAAGGTGCAACGCGTCGCCGTAGATCTCCTGCGCTATATCTCGTCTATACCGCGTATTCGCAACGGAAGAAAGCCGCAAGTCCTGGCGGCCGCCGCCGTCTACTACGCCTGCTACATCAACGGAATAGAGGTCACACAAAAGGATTTGGCTAGGGCTGCGGAGTCCACCGAAACTCCTATACGGGATTTATTAGGCGATTTAGCTAGCGCCGTTGAGGTGGAGCTCTACGTCTAGAGGAGGCCCAATACGCCAAAGCCTATTAGAACCGCGAGCGTTGCCCAATAGGCCGCGGCGCGGGTTTTGTTATACTTATATGGGCCCATGATATTTTCGTCCGAGATTAATATTCCTATTAATATCCCAGGCACTGCTAGAGCTACGGCGGATGCCGCCATCAAGTTAAGCGCAAGCAAGACGAGCTTAGACGAAGGCGAG
>JZWT01000180.1 GCA_000960885.1 Thermoproteus sp. AZ2
AGGGCGCGGCGCTAGGCTGGGCCGAGCTAGAGGTCGGGCCGCTGGGAGCGCTCGACGCGGAGGGCGGGCTCTGTGGGGCCCTCAAAAACAGAGGGGTTGAGAAGAATAATATAACCAAGATTATTGCGGCTGCGATTAATACGACGGGTCTCATTTAATAGACGCCACCTTGGCCCATTTGCCTAGGTAATCGGCTATCCTAATCAGCTCGTTGAGCTTGGCGGTCCTCTCGCCGCCCACAATCCCTGTCTTTATGACCTCTGCCCCGAAGGCCACGGCTACATGGGCCAAGGTGTCGTACTCCGTATCGCCGGAGCGGTGGGAGGCCACGACCTTCATCCCGTACCTCCTCGCGGTCTTCACGGCCTCGAAGGCCCTAGTGAGCGAGCCCGTCTGGTCGGGCTTTATTAAGACGGCGGTCGTCGCCCTCAGCCTCCCCCCTCCTCTATCCTCTTGGCGTTCGTCACGTAGAGGTCGTCCCCCACTATAAGCCTATCCCTATACCTATCGGCTAGCTCGGCGAAGGAGTTGAAGTCATCCTCCTGGAACGGGTCCTCTAGGTAGACGAGCCCGAACTCGTCCAACAGCCTCGCCATATACTCCAGCTGCTCCCTAGGAGTCCTCTCCTTGCCCTCGTTCTGGTAGACGTACTTAGAGCCGTTCCAGAGGCTCGAGGAGGCCGCGTCGACCCCCAGCCCGATCTCTAGGCCCATCTCCTTCCCAACCTCGGCGGCGGCGTCCTTTAAAATCTTAAGCGCGGCCTCGGCCGAAATCCTAGGGGTCCAAGCCCCCTCGTCGTTTTTGCCCCCCGTAAAGCCGGGGTCCGCCTTAACTATATATTTCAGAGCCCTCTTGTGGACCTCTAAATTCGCCGCCACCGCCGTCGCTATATCGGGCGGGTTGAGGGGTATCACGAGGAACTCCTGTAGATCCGGCCCGAGGCCTCTGCTGTGTTTGCCGCCGCCTATAGTATTGCCCAGGGGCAGCGGCAGAGACCGCGCCAACGCACCGCCCAGATGCCGGAATAGGGGTATCCCTAGGGTATTGGCGGCGGCTCTAGCGGCCGCCATAGACGTCGCCACGGCCACGGCGCCGCCTATGCGCTCGAATTGCTCCGTCCCGTCGACCTCCTCGAGCTTCCCGTCGACAGCGTATTGCTCGGCGGCGTCAATGCCGGTGAGCTCGGGCACCACGAGCCTCTCAAACGCCGAGAGGGCGGCCTCTATTCCGCCCTCGGGCAAGAAGACTACCTCGTGCTTCCCCTTAGAGGCGCCGGCGGGCGCAGCGGCCTTTCCGAAGCCGTCGGCCGTATATACCTCGACCTCTATAGTCGCGTCGCCCCTCCCGGTGTAAACTCGCCTAGCGATTAAGTCCTCTATCGTCGTATCCGCCATATCTCCTCTTGGGGCATTATTTAAGTACATAAACCGATAAAGCTTAAAAAGTGGCGTGGGGACGGTGCTGTGCCGCCGTAGCTAAGCCCGGTATAGCGGCGGTCAGGCCGCGGCAAAAACCGCCGCGGCTGGCTGGGGCTGTTAACCCGTAGGTCCCGGGAGGGTGAAAGATAAACCCCGGGAATTCAAATCCCGGCGGCGGCGCCACTTATCATTTGTCGTTCATATCGTTCTCAGAGGTTGCGGTATAGTTTTGAA
>JZWT01000181.1 GCA_000960885.1 Thermoproteus sp. AZ2
GACGCTGGTCAACGCGAGCGGCTATCTGCCGATGCCCACGCTCTATGCCTATCTAGCCAACACCACTAAAGCGAGCACTACCGAATACGGCTTCCGCTACCTGAACTGGACTCAAGCCGTGGGCCTAAGCAGCTTCTTCAGCCAGTACGGGTTGGCCGTCTCTACTAACCAATACACCTACAACTTCCGCGTATATGCCGGCAAGGTCTTGGTTGGTACGGCAAATGTTATAGCTAACTATACTTATGTATACGCCAACGGCACTATTGTGGAGACGCAGCGGAACGTCAACCAAACCCTCATAGCTAAGTACGGCCCCAGCGGCGTAGCCAACTACTCCTACACCGTCCAAGCTATCTACTATAATGCGACTGCCGGCGTCTACGGCCTACAGGCCCAGAAGCTCAGCTTCTACAACTTAGAGCACGCGATCAACATAGCGATACACCTAGTCACGACGAATATATTGTTCAGGGACTTCTGCGGCAACGTGCCGTCTGTAGTGAACGGCACCATTAGCTTGACCGTATCTTATAACGGCGTTAACTTCACCTTGCCGCAGCTGCCCGTATCGGCCGAGGTGCCCGTCACTATCCCGGTGGCTATCGACCAGTGGGGCTACGTGCTATCGAAGACCGCGACTGCCTACGTCACTCTCAATTACTTCGGCTATACGCTCTACGGAGCACCCACTAACACCGCTATTCCCACGTCGCCCGTCCCCATAACCTTCTCGATATCCCAGGCGCCGTACTTCAAGCCGATAGTGTATCTGCCCATAGCCCCAGCCACATTTGAGGTAATGGCCGCCGTGTGGACGGAGCAAGACAGCGCCAACTCGGCCCAAGAGATATACCTAGGCCCGCAGTATCCGCTAGTCGGCTTCGTCGTTGTGCCCTACAGCGCCGTCACAGGCGCTAGGATGGGCGAGTCCATCAGCAACGCCAGCGGCCTCGCCTACTTCGACGAACTGCCTCTGGGCGTAAACTTCGGCGTCGTGGTCCGCACGATAGACCCCGCGACCGACATGCAGTGGCCCTTCACGGCCATGCAGAGCATGTACAACAACTCCTACAGCGCCTATGTCTCTTGGCTAGGCTTGCCCGCCGGCTCATACGCCTATACGCTCGGCACTAGGGGCCCGATTGACGCCGGGCTCGTCGCCAACAATACGGTAATTATGTTGACGTCGTGTTCCGCTACGCCGATGTTGATGGAGGCCCAGGTCTACAACCCCGTGTTTAGGATATATGACAAGACGGGCAACTATCTATTATCCAGCCAGTACGTGACGCCTGGCCCGTACCCCGGCGCTGCTCCGCCTATATTGGTCAACGTAACCTTCGTGCTGGCCGACGAGTTCAGCCCCTACACCTATGCATCGAGGTGGGAGAACCTGACCTTGCGCGACTATGCGGTGTTGACCGACTTCAGAATGGTGGGTATGACCGGCATGAAGTCCATATTCGAGAATTTGGCCCAAGAAGTACTTAAGCGCGGCCCAAGCCGCCGCTGGCTGCACCGCGCCGCCCACCGGCCAACGCCTCCGTCGTCACCAACGACTTCGCCCTAGCCGCCATGGCCGGCTGGCTCGCCAACGCCTCGACTAACC
>JZWT01000182.1 GCA_000960885.1 Thermoproteus sp. AZ2
CCTATCCTCTAGTGGGCGGGCACAATGGCTCTGAATAATTCTTGGCATCGACAGACGTCTCGAGTTTAGTTGTAGCTGGGAGGGTGCCAGAGTAAATGGTACCTCTATAGCCCCTCTGGCATACAATCGGCGCCAGCTAGAGCCGCTTTGAGCATAGTCAAAGAAAACGATATTCTGGGGTTGGATAATGCGAAAGGTGGCTGGATTTGGAGGAAAATAGCTACTCCCTCGTGGCGCTACAGTATTCTGAGGCGAGCGCCAAAATAGCGGAGCCCTAAATAGCGGATTAAAGCCTAAGGAGATAGCCGGGCGCTGTTAGCATAGAAGAAGAGGTCTTTGTTGATCAGCTGCCCATCACGCGCTTAAGCCCTGGATATATCTCGAATAACTCCTCCTGCATAATCTGCGTGTAGTAGCCGAGCCCTATCTCGACTAATAGTATTAGCCCTATCCCGGAGCCCCATACTCCAAATATATCGCCCACGGCTGCCAGAACGCCGGCGGTCAAGCCGCTGAGGAGTATCAGGGTATTTATGGGCCTCTTTAGTATCCTCGCCATTATGCGCTCGCTCTGCCTAAAGCCGGGTATGTGTAGGCCGGACTCGACGAGGTTCTTGGCGTAGTCCTCGGCCCCAATCCCGCCTATTTGGCCCCACAGCCAGGCGAAGACCGTGGCCAACGCCGCGTAGAACAAGATGTGGAGGACGATATATTCGGGCGATAGTATGCGCGCGGGCATCATGGCCGCCAACACTATCTGTAGAGCCGGCGGTATAACGCCCCCCGCCAGCGCCGCGAGGCCGAGCACTATCTGATACGCCAATATTAAGGAGTAGGCCGTGAAGATTATAGGTATAACCGAGACGTACATAAAGCGGAGGGGTATATTGACCCTAAGGCCCCAGTACTGCGTATAGGCCGTTGGTATATTGACGTGCATCTGCTCGATGTAGATAATCACGTAGAGTATCGCCAAAGTCGCCGCGAAGCTGACGAGGTCGGGCAAGGGAGTCCCTGTGGGCAATTGCCTAAACAATAACGCCGCCAAGCCCGGCGAGGCGCCCGTGAAGGTGTTATATATGGCCACGCCCAACGCCGGGATGAAGCCTAGGGGCAACTGCATGGCTGGGTATTGAGCGGGATTTACGCCGGGCGCTGTGGGCATGGACCAAGAGAAGAGGTCGACGAATAGGGTCTTGGCTATAGATAATAGGATGATTAAGTTCACGGCGCTCCCGCCGAAGCCCCAGCCCTTAGCTATTAGGTCGTCTAACAGTATCACGATAATGGTGGCGGCCATGAGCTGGACGAATATGGCGGCGGCCCCGATAGGGGTCAAGGGGCCGAAGGCCCCCATGACCATAGTCGCCGCGATCTCGCCGGCGGCTAGTATAATGGCCAAGAGCTTCTGGAAGGCCATAAACCTGAGCCTATCCTTCTTGTCCTCTAAGTCGAAGGGCAATAGGTCTGAGAATTGGAGTATCTCAACGATTATACCGGCGATCACTATGGGGCCTATGCCCAGCTGGGCCCACGTGCCGTAGGTGGTGCCGAATATGGTCGAGATCAACGGGTTGTTGAAGAGGGACGCGGCCGA
>JZWT01000183.1 GCA_000960885.1 Thermoproteus sp. AZ2
GCTTATTGGCGGAGGCCACGGCCGGCGAATACGGCGTCGACTTCGTAAAGCTCGGCGTAGAGGACCTAGACGTGCGCGAGGAAATAGAGGGACCCGCCGTGGTGTTGATCGAAGGCCTCGAGAGGTTAAAGGACTTGAGAGCGCTTGAGGAGTTCTTCGCCCGCCTCTCCGGGCCGGTCGTAGTCTTCGGCGAGAGCCGGGAGGAGCCCGGGCCCCATTTGTTAAGGCCGGGGCTATTCGCCGCCGCGATACGCGTAGATCCGCCCAACTTGAAGGGCAGAGTAGAAATATTGAGGGCCTTGCTCAGAGGCATCCGCTACGCGGGCTCCCTAGAGAAAGTGGCCGAGGCCACCGAGGGGCTCTCCGGGGCCGATCTAGCTAGGTCCGTCTCCCTCGCGGCCGTGCGCGCGCTTAATAGAGCCCT
Organism: Thermoproteus sp. AZ2; assembly: GCA_000960885.1. GTDB lineage: Archaea > Thermoproteota > Thermoprotei > Thermoproteales > Thermoproteaceae > Thermoproteus. Next base: position 425 of record JZWT01000183.1, read on the forward strand.
AGCCGAGGGGAAAAGCGCCAAGGAATTTATAATTACTGAAGAGGATTTAATTTATATAGTGAATAAATATATAAAAAATAAATAAAAATTCTTAAAACATATTATTAAATCAAATTATATCTGATTCGGTTGGCAGCGGTGTAGTCTTTTTAACCCCTATGCTGGCTAGTTGATGTGTACGACGTAGTTATAGTGGGTGCGGGGCCCGCCGGCTCCACCGCGGCCATCGTGGCTAGGAGGCTGGGCCTAAAGGCCCTGGTGGTAGACCGCTTCAAGCCGCCCCGCGAGAAGCCTTGCGGCGGGGGGCTCACGCCGAGGACTTGGAAAATGCTGGAGCGCATGGGGGTGGAGTACCCGTGGTACGACGAATGCGGCGAGGTGAGGGTTAAGGTCGCCGACATAAGGTACTCCACAGGGGAGAGCCCATAAGGATCACTAGGAGGCCCGAGTTCGACAAGGCCCTATTGGATCAGTCAGGCGCCGACTTCGTAGCGGATAGGATCTTAGAGGTCAAGGGCGCCTCCGCGGTGGGCGAGAGGGGGGTGTATGAGGGGCGCGTGTTAATAGGCGCCGATGGGGCCAACAGCGTTGTGGCGAAGGCGTTAGGCCTAGAGCCCCCCAGCCCTAGGACCCACGGAATAGCCTATATGTCCATCGCCGAGGGCTCGGGGGACGCCTGCGTAATAGATTTTGACTTCGTCCACGAGGAGACCGGCGGCGTCGGCTACGCCTGGGCCTTCCCGGCGGGGAAATACGGCGTAGATATAGGCCTCGGGATAGGCTGGGGCCCTTGGAGGGATCTAAGGAGGCCTCTACAGAGGTGGGCCGAATCGCTGGGGCTTAAGCCGGGCCGCATCTTGGGCCACCCCCTGAGCCTGGGGGTTGTAGAGACCCTCGGCGCGGGGGAGGTCTTGCTGGCCGGTGAAGCCGCGCGGCTGGTCGACGCGTCTACGGGCGAAGGCATATACTACGCTGTCGCGACGGGCGCGTTGGCGGCGCAGGCGGCCTATATAGCCCTTAAGGTGTTGGGCAGACCTAGGGCGGCCGCCGAGATATACGGCGGACTGGCGCGGCCCTTCGTCGAAGAGGTCAAGAGGAGCCGGCTCATGAGCCGGCTCTTGGCGCGCTTCGGCTACAACAAGCGCTTCGCTAAATGGGCCGGCAAATACCTA
>JZWT01000184.1 GCA_000960885.1 Thermoproteus sp. AZ2
CCTCTTGGCGCCGATTATGGCGTTGACGAGGACGGCGTCGCCCGGCCTATCGCCGCCGGCGATGAACATGGCGCTTTTCATGAGCATCTCGTGGCCTATGTGGGGCGCGCTCCTGGTCTGATGAGCGACAACTATCCTCCAGCCCTTGCCCCTCACGTACTCCCTAGAGATGTGCGGCGGCATCCAGAATCTTCCGTAGGGCTCTCTGAATTTGGGCTGGCCCAGGATGAATACCTTCCCCCCGATCGCCAAGGGCTTTAGGGAGCGGTATATTAGCCAGCCTGGGTGCTTCTCGTCGAGCCTCCTCTTCACCACCTCGCCGTTTTTATCAGGGGTGCCGAAGACGGCGTCGGCCAACTCCCTCCTATCGCCGAGCTTGAACACCTCCTCCACTCTCAACACGGCGAACGGCTTGCCCTTGAGGGTCAACACAACCTCATCCCCCTCCTTAATCCCGGCGGCTTTTAGCTCCTCCTCGCTCACGTCGTAGATTATCGGAAACGGGAATAGCCAGCCGTTGGAGAGCCTCCTCTCCTTTAACACGGACTCCACGTCGGCCCTAGTCATAAAGCCCTCAAGGGGGCTAAAGAAGCCGTAGGCTATCGATATCGCCTCGCGGTAGGGATTCCTGATGGGCGAGCCATCGGGGCCCAGGGTAGGTCTTATCTCTAGCTGAGGAGCCCCCGAGTATCCCTCTGCCTTATCTATGACGTTGTAGATCAAGCGTCCGCCGTGGGGTTCTAGAGGGGCTTGCATAACGCCTTAAATTAGGCTCCATAAAAGCTTTGTTTTATATTTTCAGAAGATGAAGATAACATTTTTAGGGATTCGCCTAATAGCTCACCGGCATCTTTTTGCCAGCGTTATTCATAGGCTTTACGTCGATGGGTAGGGCCGTGTCCTGCGCCCAGCCCCAGCCACGGCGCCGTACTTGTCCCTGTCTGTATTATTCTTAGGTGGCATGGTCTGCCTCAGTCTAGTAGAAAAAAGCACATCAACGGCGTAGAAGTCGATTGGTAAACCACAAAAAGCGTTCTATGGCCGCCGTGGCTGGATCAGCCGCGTAGGCTAGCCCCTGAGAGAAGAGAGCGCTGGCGTCTACGGGGCATTACCGGCGATAATTGATCAGCGCTTGTCATACCCTAGACGCTGCGACGGCCCTGTCGTCGCTAGATGTATCAATTATCAAATCTTGTTATGTTGAGGGAGGCCAGATGTGCCACCACGGTTTGATGCTCAGGCAAGACAAATCCACGAATCGCTCGGTAGCCCTTCGGCATCCTACTCCTAGTCGCCCTGAGCTCCTTGTACTCGATCCGTGGTTAATAGCAAACATCGTGCAGATGGAATGTCCCAACGCACCACCCTCCGAGAAATCCCGCCGCTCGGCAAACCCGATGAGCATAGGCCGCCCACCTCACTATTAATAGGCCTTATGGAGGCCTAATACTCGACCTCTAGGGGCTCCGGCGTAGTCACGGCGCCCTTGTCCGCCTGGGATACAATAGCGGCGTATTTGGCCAATAGGCCTCCTCT
>JZWT01000185.1 GCA_000960885.1 Thermoproteus sp. AZ2
CGCGCCTAGGACGTCGTTTAAGGCGGCCATCCTATTGGCGAGCTCGCCCACCGATGAGAGGACTTGCGTTAATTGGCCCGCCGACGTAGTCGCCTGTGCGGCGGCCTCGTTCAGCTTGGATATGATGGCCTCCAGCTCGGCGCGTTTGTCGGCCATGCTCTCCATCTGCCTAGTCAATTCGCCCAGCCTGGCCGCCGAGTCTACGAGGTCCTTTATGCTCCTAGATAATATATTGGAGAGGTTGTCGACAGACTTCTTTAGCTCCAGCATATTGGCGCGCACGTCGGCGGATACGCCGCTCCTAACCTCATCTAGCTTGCTCGAGAGCGAGGCGAGGGTTGAATCTATCCTAGTGACCAAATCCTCTAACTTCTTGGCGTCCTCTCTCCTGAACACGGGCTAAACCACCTCAAGCTTTAAATTATTTTCGGATTTTTTCAAGCTCCTCTTGCAACACTGCCACGCGCTCGAGGAGGGCTTGGCAGAGGGAATCCCTCTTCTCTAACTCCTCGAGGAGCAGACCTCTTTGATATGCCAGCTCCTCGAGGAACTTGGCCATGGCGGCCTCCAGCCTATCCGACGCCTCCCTAAGCCTAGACAACAACGACTCGAGGTCTATCGACGGCTGGGGCTGTTGCGCTTGTTGCCTCTCCTCTAGCCTTTTAGAGAGCTCACCCAACGATTTATTCAGCGCGTCGAGGCCCTTCTTCAGCTCGTACACCTCCTTCAATATCTCTTGTAGCTCCTCCTGGGAGAATTCCTCCATGGCGTACAGGAGGAACATAATTAAATAATTAGTTGAGCCCATGGGCTTCAAATCGCCTAGGGCCGTGGTAAGGGCTAGATACGTAGACGTAGATGCGGTGATCCTAGGCCCCTCCCAAATAGGCGAGGGCTCCTTCATAGACGCGGCGGTGATAGGGTATCCGACTAGGGCGAAGATCTTGGGCGATTTTAAGGGCTTAGATGAAGTCAGCGAAGGCGCAAGGGTGGGACTCAACGTAATAATTAGGAGGGGCTCGATAATATATGAGAGGGCTGTCCTCGGCGACGGCGTAGAGCTCGGCCACAACGTATTGATTAGGGAGGACACGGTGGTGGGCGACGGCGTGAGGATTGGCACCGGCTCCATTATCGAGAAGGGCGTGAGGATTGGAAAAAACGCTTGGATACAATCCATGGTCTATATACCCAACGGCACAGTTATTGAGGACGAGGTCTTCATCGGGCCAAACGCCGTAATTACAAACGACAAGTACCCGCCCAGCTCTAGGCTGGACCCCGTGGTGATTAGAAGGGGCGCAGTGATAGGGGCCAACTCGACGTTGATAGCCGGCGTAGAGGTGGGAGAGGGCGCCGTGGTGGCGGCCGGCGCAGTGGTAACTAGGGACGTCCCACCGGGTGTAGTTGTGGCAGGCTCGCCGGCTAGGGAAATCTATAAGGTACAAGAATACTTGGAGAAGAGAAAGGCGTACGAGCTAGAGGCCTAAGACGGCGACCTTCTTCACTCTTTTAG
>JZWT01000186.1 GCA_000960885.1 Thermoproteus sp. AZ2
CGATTTGGCTAGGGCTCCGACCTTCATCTCTCCGCCTCGGACTTCTTCCTGGGCTCCACGTCCTTGGTCACGACCTCGGGGCCCATGCCGGCCAGCCTCTTGGCTATACGCTCGGCGAGCTCGAAGTCGTAGGTCCTAGCTATAGATATGCGCTGGGCCTCTGGGCTGCCCGCGCCGTGGACCGACTCCACTAGGTAGGCCGCGCTGAGGCTGACGTTCTCGAGGAGGCGGAGCATCCTCAGCCTCTGCTCCGCCGTGAACTCGGGCACTCCCTGCAGATATTTCTCTATCAACGGCCTCAGCTTGGGGTTCTTCAAGTCCATCTCGCTAGGCGCTGTGGCTAATAGGCCCCCAGCTATATCGTGGGAGAGCTTGGCGACTTCGTAGGGGAACCTAGTGACTAGGTGCTTCGTGACGTTGGCGAACATGGGGTTTACCCACCAGCCTCCGTCGCTCAACAGCCTCTTGGCCTCCCAGCTGGCGGCCAGCCCGGCCGAGTACATGGTCTCGTTGAGGAAGGCCATCTCGACTAGCTTGTTCTGTATATGCGGCTTGTCGTAGACGCCTATTTGTTTGGCTAAATTCACGGCGGCGCCTATTATTACGTCCCCTAGGCCCGACTTACAGCCGGCGTATCCCTGGCGGTGGTAGTAGGAGAAGACCTCGACGAAGGCCGAGGCCCATTTCCACTCCTTATACATGAAGACGCGGTCCCAGGGCACGAAGACGTCCTCGAACATTATGAGGCCCTCGTGGTTGTACATACACGGCAAGCAGTCGATCTCGCCCTCGAGCCTCCTGGAGTCGTTGGGCTGCCTCCCCACCACCACCTTCACGCCAGGCGAATCTAGGGGCACGGCGAAGGCTATTGCGTAGTCGGCGTCTTTCTCGGCCATAGCCCTAGTGGGCATGACAATGACCTCGTCCACCACGGCGACGCCCGTTATATTCGCCTTAGCCCCGCGCACGACTATGCCGTCGCTCCTCTCCTCGACCACGTGGACGTAGGCGTCCTTATTGGGCTGCTCGCTCGGCCTCAAAGTCCTGACGCCCTTCACGTCCGTCATGGCGCCGGCGAGGGCGAGGTCCTTCCGCTGGACCTCAGCTAAATACTTCATGAACCTCTCCCTATACACCTTCTTCCCCTCCTTCTCCGCCATAAGCCCCGTAATTACATAAAGCGTGTTGAGGCCGTCCCAGCCGACGCAGCGCTGGAAGCACGTGCCCGTTATGTGGCTTAACTTGCGCAACAGCTTGACCTTCGCGACTAGGTCTTGCGGCCCTTGGTGGATGTGTACAAACCTATTCACCTCCTCCCCTATATAGGGGCTGTAGGCCCTCGCCAGCTCCTTGGTATCCTCGCGGAAGGCGGCGTCGAAGGTGGCCTTAAAGGCGAGGATGGAGGGCCGGAGTATCTTGTTCTCGTAGAGGTCCTCCACGAGCTCCCCCCTGACGTAGACCTCGGCGTATTTCCTGCGCCTAATGCCCTCGACGTATTCATCCCCACG
>JZWT01000187.1 GCA_000960885.1 Thermoproteus sp. AZ2
ACCTCCGTCGAGTAGCCCGCCGTCAAGACGCCCCCCGGTACTTTGAAGTCCATTAAACAGAGGGGACACGCCTCATACTCAGCCCACCAGGGCAGTTGAATGAAGGCGTTGGCGGCATCTCTCTGAAAGCCGGTTATATTAGCGCAGGCGCCGTCTACGAACCTCTCTAGTGCTGCCAAGAGGGCTGACTTATTTACTAGCACTAGGTAGAGCCTCTCCTTCAAGTCGCTCGTCCTCAACAAGGCGCTTAACGGCTCGTTGTAGGGCTCGCCCACGACCGACGGCTGTTCGACGGAGCCCGAGTATAGGAGGGCGTAGCTAATGGGTATGTTCACCGATGGCGTTACGACAAATCTATATACTGATGCGCCCGGGAACCCGAGCGCGCCGTACATATACAAGTCGCTGAAGCTATAGTTGGGATTCAACAGAAGCGCCTGCGGATAGGGGCCTAGGCTGCCGGCGAACCCGCCCTCGGCCACCGAGTAGTTGCCGGATAGGAAGGCGCCGAGCCTTAACAAATTCTCCTCCACGTAGACTAGGGACTCGTTTAGGTAGGACTCGGCGGCCTCGGCTTGCCAATAGGTAGAGGCCGGGCCTGGGCTGGTTAAGTTGTTATAGAGGCCGGCAGAGAGGGAGCCGTAGGATATCTTCGACGCGCCTGCGCTCGCCAAGAATTGGACGTAGCGGGCGACCAGCTGTACGAGGGCCGGCCAGTCTTGGCTCATGAGCCCGTAGGCCGGCCTCTCTATGGTGGCCTCCGGCAGTATCTCGGAGGACACGTAGGCCATATATATTATGGCCGCCGCCAACACTACGGCGAGCGCCGTCAGGATTATCCACTGGCCCCTCATGGCCTTGCCAAATATAGGGTTATTTCGACCGGCGCTCCGTCGGGCAGAACGACCATGGCGGTGGCCGAGGCGGACGAGGCTGAGCCTGGCCAGCCCCAAGGCCTAGCGAAGCTGAACGTCTCGTTGTACTGGGCACAGGCGAGGCAGGGAGGCGGCGAAGATTCTACGAGCGTCACGGTCAAATTAAATATATACGTGGGGGGTATCACGGAGCTGAGCATATTTAGGACTTGTTGCGGCGGCGAATAGCCGCATATATAGTTCTGGAGAGCCCCTAAGAAGCTCGGGTCCATCGAGAGTTGAACTAGGTAGTTATAGGCTGATTCTACGTCTTGACGGCCGGCGGTGACGGCGACCGGGCTCTTGGGCAACAGCGTCAACGCGTATACCGCGAGCGCGACGAGGAATACGGCGAATAGGAGCTCGATGAGCCACCTCATCTCAACGGGCTGGGGTATCTATACACGGTGACGTTGACTAGGTATGTAGTCGTGAGCGAATTGAATATGCCCCACGCCGATGCGGCATAGGTCTGCGGAGGGCTTTGGAAGCCCCATCTGAGCCAGGTCTTTACGTCTACGTCGGTGGCGGGGGGCGCCGGGAATAGGGGTATGGGCACCAACGCCGCCGACGGGATATTGCCCGACGCGC
>JZWT01000188.1 GCA_000960885.1 Thermoproteus sp. AZ2
GGCGCCGACAGTTTAGTGGGCGTGGAGAGGCAGGTGGCCCTCCAAAACGCATATAGGGCCGCCGCCTGCGGATCGCCCGACATACTCCCGCTGAGCTATATACAGCTCGGCGATTACTACAACGGCTCGGACAACGTAACCGCGCTGTATCTATACGAGTCGGCCTCTATGTACGCGGCGGCTATAGGCGATATATTGTGCTCCCCCGGCCCCGCGTATGAGGTCACATATTCTCCTCCGCCGTCTGTGTCTGTGCCGGCGCCGCCTTTACGGCTCTCCTCCTCGCCGCAGAGCGCGATGGACTACATAGCCCCGGCGGTCATATTAGCCTTCGCGATATCGGTGGCAGTAATAATGCTGAAAAAGAGGTGAGCCCTTACCAGAACTCCTCCCCGCGCTCGGCCCCGCCGCCCCTCCTCCTACTCCTATTCGCCCTCTTGCCGGGGGGTAATAGGGCTATTGCGAACGCGGCTATGGGGACTAGATACTCCCAATATGGCTCGTAGGCGAATATGGCGGCGGCCAGTCTCTCGAGGAAGCCCCCGTTTATGAATAGGGCCGGGATAGCTATCAGCGAGAAGCCCATAATCCCCAACGCGGCTAGGGCCCTATCGCGCACGCGCCTCATGGCGAAGCCCAGCAGGGCCGCCAGCGCGGTGAGGGCCAGGAGGGGTATAAGCATAGGCCGTTCTACTCCTTACTCTATATTTCTAACGGTTATTTTATCCCCCAAAATTTATAACTCGGCCCCGTGGCGTAGGCCATGTGGCTAATTCCACTCTCGAAGGCCGAGGCTGAGAAAATAATACATAAGGCATATAACGCGGCGCTGGAGCACGCCAAGAAATCCGGCGCCAGGGTGGAGCCGTTAATGCCGCGGCATTTATACGGCGAGGAGCACGAGAAGTACGGGTACAGCCTAGCGCTAGGCAGAATAACGCCTCGGCTCCCCGAGGCCTCCGTGATAGTCATATGGGGCATGTACAACTACGACGAATACTTCGACTACGTGAGGTTCGTAGAAGGGGGGAGGACGGTGGAGTGGTTCGTCGAGCCCGTGGCCTATTATCCGGAGAAGACAGGGGTCTGGATAGACGAACCGCTGGTGTTCCACGCCGGCTTCTACATAGAGACGCACACCACCTCCGGCGAGCAGAGGGACAGAGTCTACGGATGGCCGCTCGGCTTCGCCGCAGTGCCCAGGCAACCCCCAGCGCCGGCGAGGCCCGTTAGGGGGAGGAGGGCTAGGGAGAGGAGGGCGGCGGCCGAGGAGAGCGGAGAGGGCGAGACCGGCGAGAAAAAATAAAAGCATAGGTTATAAGGCAGAAGGGCCCCGGTGGCTTAGCCCGGTTAAAGCGCCCGCCTTGTAAACGCGGCCCGCGGCCGACGCGGGAGATCCCGGGTTCGAATCCCGGCCGGGGCTTTGCGAAGAGCGCTCTATAGTTGACGTAGCCTGGGC
>JZWT01000189.1 GCA_000960885.1 Thermoproteus sp. AZ2
TCCTCATTTAAACGCTCTAAAGCTCCAGTATTTAATTAAGAAGGCGGTAGAGGAGGCGGCTGAGGCGGCTAGCGCAAAGGCCCACATAGCCCTATACCCGTATAGGTCCGCTAAGAGGCCCAACGCGGGCGAGACGGCGGCGGCTAATACGACTAGGTATGAGGAAAATAAGGAGTTGACGGCATTTCGCTCCTCCGCCTTCGTGGTCCTCGCTATCATTATAGTGGATAGCGTAAAGGTGGAGCCGTGAGGTATCCCCAAGACCGCCATAGCCACGGCGGCCTCTGCGTAGCTCTTGGCGGCTAGGAGCAACGCCATGCCCGCTATAGTGATAGAGGCTGAGAGCGCGAAGGATCTGAGTATATTCCTAATAGGCTTCAACGACATGAGGAGCCGCGTCAACATTGAGAGCGCGAAGAACGGGATAAACAACGAGTAGGCGGCTTGTTTAGTTAGGGAGAGCTCCTCGGCGGCGTAGATGGGCAGATAGTTCACCAGGGCCATGAAGGGGACGTTGTAGGACGTTATGGCGAGCGTAGAGGAGATGAAGCCGTCGCCCCTAAGCGCAGATGCGTAGTCCGTCGCGCTCCTCACGGCTTTGCCTGGCGGGAAGACCGCCAACGTCGAGAGCGCGACGAGGAGCGCGGCTAAAGGCGCGAAGTAGAGGAAGACGGACCTATAGCTCGCGCTGGCTAGTAGCCAAGTCTCGTACGAGGGGCCGAGGACTAGGCTTATGCTGAGCGAGAGGGAGTATATGGCCAGCAACCTCTCGGCGTATTTGGGCGCTAGGGACGGCAAATTTATGAGGTTGGGCATAATTATGCCGAAGGCTAGGCCGGAGGCCGCGACCGCCGCCCATATAGTCGTAGCATTAGACGCCCAAAAGACCACTAACAATAAGGGCACAGCCGCCGAGGCTGCTATGAAGGCCCGCCTCCGCGCGGCGGGGCTCAACACGAGGTTTAAATACGCGCTGGCGAATAGCTGAGCCGCCGCGGCGGCTGCGCTTAAGAGGCCTATACTAGTCGCCGTGAAGCCCAGCTCTTTAGCCAGCAGAGGAGTAGTGCTCTGGACCATATAGTTAACGGAGCGGCTCGCAATAGTGATGAGTACTATGAGCGCTATTAAGGAGGGTAAGCTCCTCGCCGCGCCCGCCCTCTGCGGAGGCGAAGCCACGTTATCTCCCATATCTTTAATATAAATTACCGGATATAAATGGCCGGCGCAATCCATATAGATTATTTAATTAATTATAGTTAATTAATAAGTATCTTAATTATTTTTAATAAATAATCTCTATATTTTATCTTGATTAGAAGCCCATTATATTATCTTATAAGATATATCATATATGTATACAAATTTATAATTTATAAATTGATATACAGAAAAACCTTAAATATTCTATTTTATCTTTTTTACCATATCCACTAAAGTATTGTTGTTGGC
>JZWT01000019.1 GCA_000960885.1 Thermoproteus sp. AZ2
ACGACCCCTCCCTTAATATCGGCCGCCAGCTCGGCCAATTTATCTAGGAGGACCCGCGCGTCTAGCGCATCGAGCCTAATTCTAGACGTAGCCTTCATCTTGCCCAGCCTCTCAGTAGGCGCGTAGTAGCCGTCCACCACTAAGACCCGGCCGGAGGACACCCCCCTCGCGCTTAGCTCGGCTTCGACCTCCTCCGGCAGAGAATCCACAGCGATTACGGCAACCGGTCGCCCCTCCTCAGCAGCGCTGACCGCGAAGCAATACGCCATAAAGGTCTTGCCGACGCCCAGGGGGCCTTCGATTAAGACTAAAGACCCCGGGGGCACGCCGCCGGGCAATTGCTCGTCTATAGGCGCTATTCCGGTCCGCACATCTTAAGACAGAGCTTGGTTTTTAAGCTGAGGCCTCCCTAGCGCAGTGCCGATAATTGCCAAGTTCGACCCTTGGGGAAACCCCCTATGTCCCTGCCCGCCTAAATACGGGCTGAACCCCTATACTGGCTGCGGGCATTCGTGCACTTATTGTTACATATCCAGCTATATACCGCGCGCGTTTGAGCCTAGGCCCAAGGAGGGGCTCGTGAGGGCCGTCCTAAGGGACTTGGCTAAGATCCCGAAGGGCTCCGTCATCTCCCTATCTAACTCCTCAGACCCCTACACGCCGCCCGAGTCCAAGCTACAGCTCACAAGACAGATCCTACGGATTTTACTGGAGTCCGGCTATAAGGTCTTAATCGTAACTAAATCTCCCTTAGTAGTTAGGGACTTAGACCTATTTACTAAGTACCCCGGCAAAGTGGTGGTCCAGATCACTATCACCACGCTCAGGGAGGATATAGCTGAAAGGCTAGAGCCCCACGCGCCTAGGCCAATCGCTAGGCTCAAGGCCGCGGCTGAGGTGGCGAGGGCCGGCGTGCCCTTAGGAGTCAGGCTCGACCCCATAGTGCCCTTCATAAACGACGGACAAAACGAGTTGAGGGCCGTCGTAGACGCCGCGGCGCAGGCAGGCGCGAGGCAGCTCGTGGCGAGCACGTATAAGGCTAAGCCCGACAACTTCGCTAGGCTAGTTGCGGCCTTCCCCGACCTCGCCGAAAAACTCAAAGAGATGTATTGGGTTAAGGGGACCTTCTTCCATGGCCAGCGCTATGCGCCGCGGGAATATCGGCTTAGGGTGCTCTCCTACGTTAAGGAATTGGCCGAGGCCCGCGGGCTTCAATTCGATATATGCAGAGAGGAGTTCTTCGAGCTCAATACCCCCGGCACCTACTGCGACGGTAGCCATCTGCTGAAATAGCGCCTCAGGGCGCTCCTCTCCTCATCGCTTAATGCGTCCCAACGGGCTAAGGCCTGGGCTAGGCCTCGCGCTAATAAGTCGTCGCCCGTCAAGCTCGCCACGGCTTCGCCTATTACGTTGGGGTCTAGATAAATCATCTTGACCGTCATCCCCCCATCTATTGTGAAGTTCACGCCCGAAATCCAGGAGGCCTCATCGGAGGCTAAAAACGCCACTAAGTTTGCCACGTCCATAGGGTCGCCGACTCTACCGGTGAGGTGTTGGGAGTGGTCCAGTTTATTGAGCTGAGGCCTCCTGGGCGGAATTTGCCACTCGCTGGTATCTATCCACCCCGGCGACACCGACACAACCCTTATCTTGTACCGGGCCAGAGTAACCGCCAAGGCGTGCGTTAAAGCGATCAAGCCGCCCTTAGAGGCTGAATAGGGCACGGTGTTCGGCTCGGATTGAAACGCCCTCGTAGACGCTATATTTATTATGACGCCGCCCCGCCTAGCCATAATCCTCGCCGCATATTTACTACAGAGGTATGGGCCTGTTAAATTAGTATTTATTACCCTATACCAATCCTCCAATGTTTCCTCGAAAAAATCCTTGAAATTGCCTATACCTGCGTTGTTCACTAAGATGTCTACTCCGCCATATTTCTCGACGACGGCGTTAACAACGCCGCGACGTCGGCCTCCCTAGATACGTCGGCTTTTATAAACGAGGCGTCGATCCCCCTCTCCCTCAGCCAAGCCTCCCTATATCTCCCCGCCCCCTCATCTATATCCGCCACGACCACTTTGGCGCCCTCAGAGCCTAGCTTAAACGCTATAGCCGCCCCTATGCCTCTAGCGCCGCCTGTGACGACCGCCACCTTGCCCGAAAACCTCATAACTACGCCTCCCCATCCCCTATATGTTTCTTCCTCCAGCCGCCCTGGCGCATTTATTACGCCTATTGAGGGGCACGCCCCTCTGGCTATTCCTAGCCACGTTCGCCATCCAAGCGATACCCTTCAACCCTGTACCTAATTATATCCCCATAGCGGTGTATATAGCGTATAACATACGGCGCCCAGAGGACGTGGCCCTAGCCGTGTTATCCGCCGCGGCTGGCGCCGCGCTGGGTAAGGCCGTCGTATTAATGTTGGGGGATCGCGCAAGGGCGATAATGCCGCCGAGTAGCCGTAACGCTTTGAAGTACGTACTAGATAGGACTGCGGAGGCTAGGCTCGACCTTTTGATATTCGCCGTGGCGGCCTCGCCGCTTCCAGACGATGAGCTGTACATAGTTTTAAGCGCGACTGGCTACAGCCGCCGGAGGGTGTTAGCAGTAGTCGCCCCCGCGAAGATCCTCTGGTCGCTCTTCCACGTGCTATACGCCGTAGCGACCTATAGAGTAATCAAGCTGATTATAGGCGACGTAAATCTCTGGACTTACTCGGCGATATTCTCGGCCGTCACGCTCTCCTTGACCCTACTGGCGCTGAGGATGGATTGGGACAGCGTCGTCAAGGCCTATTATGCGGGCGGCGTGAGGAGCGCGGCTAAGGCCGCGTTGAGGAGCGCGATGTACGCCCTCTGGAGGAGGCCCTCTCATTAGCGCAGAGGCCTGCGCTTCGGGGCCTCACGCCGAGGGCGTATAATTCTACGCCCCCCTATTAATCTTTAACTAGATATATGCCGGGCTTTAGAGGCAACGCCGCGCGTTTCTTGCCGCCTAGGTCCGGCACCGACTCGTCGTCGGCTCTATACACAAAGACCTCGGCGCCCAGCGCCCTCTCTAAATACCCCTTCATCTCGGACAAGGCCGTATATTCGTCGAAGAGCTCCACCGACTTTATCAGCTCCCTCAAGTCTTGGTCTATTTGCCTTATCTGGTCGAAGAGCCTCTTCGCCACATTGCCCGGAACTCCGGCCGAGATCAACTCCCTTACGTCCTTAGCCGTAGCCGCCAAGCGCGCCCACTCGTATTTGCCGTTGACGTAGATAACCGCGCGCTTAGCGGAGCCCACTAAGGCCTTGACATTTGCTATATCCTCCAGCACTAGGTCGACGTAGCGCATAGACAATATAGCCGCCCTATCTATGGCCAGTTTAGGCCAAGGCGCTGTGGCGACGAACGGCCTCTCGCCCAGCTTCTCCCAAAGCTCCTCAGCCAAGTGCGGCACGAAGGGCTCTATTGCGACGACCCAAGCCTTCAACGCCTCTAGCGCGGCCTTGCTGGGCGCCTCAACTAACCTTAGATATCTCTCGAAGACGCTCCTCATGTCGTAGAGGGCGTATACGGCGGCCTGCCTAATAGCTACCGCCGAGAGGGCTTGCTCTATTTTGGACAACATAAGGGCGACCTCCGACTTAAGCCACCTCTCAGCTACGCCCTCCTCCTCCCTCTTCGCGCGCTCAGCTATAGATAGTATCAAGTTGTAGAGCTCCTCCAGGTGCTTCGCGACGGAGCTGGCCACGCTGGATCTGAAGTCTAGGTCCTGATCCACCTCAGCCGTTATGGCCAAGGTCGCCCTCAGGGGGTCTGCGCCGTACGTCTCCACGGCTTTCCCCAACGGCAATATATTCCTCTTCGACTTAGACATCTTCTCCCCCTCCATGAGGACCCAGCCGTTGGCCACTATTTGGCGCGGCCACAGCTCCTTGGGGAATATGGCTACGTGGTTAAAGATGAAGAAGGTCAAGTGGTTAGGTATTAAGTCCTTGCCAGAGTTGCGCGAGTCCAACGGATACCAGTAGAGGAACTCGTCCCTTATGGCCCTGAGCGCCGAGGCGTCTACGCCTAGGCGCGCTGCGACCTCCTCCGGGCTCCCCCTGCCCAAGAAGACGTAGTCCCAGAACTCCTCGGTTAATTTCTCGGGCGGTATTTTAGTCGCCCTAATCCCCTTAATTACGGCGTAGTAGGCCATATAGATCGTGGAATCGCTCAAGCTTTCTATAATCCACTGGGGATCCCAGGGCAACGGCGTGCCGAGCCCCCTAGTCCTCGCGCACGCGCGTTTGTCGAGCCAGTCCACCGTGGCCAAGAACTGGGCCTTAGACTCGGGGGGCACCAACCTCATGTTGCCTATTAGCTCTCTGGCGAGCTCCTTCCAATGGGGATCGCCGTAGTTTAAGAACCACTGGTCCTCCAGCACCTTAACAACTATCTCCGTGCCGCAACGACAATAGACCGGCTTGTTGAAGACGTCGTACACGTGGCCTCCTATGCCGGCTTTCTCCATCCAAGCCGCTATGGCCTCCCTAGCCTCTTTGACGGGCCTCCCCGCTATAAAGGCCGCGAAGAAGCCCCGCACCAACGACCTGGCGGGCTCTTGCAAGTGGCGGCCTACTCTCTCTACTACATCCTCGCGCATTACGCCCCTGGCGTACTCGGCGGAGTACACCTCCTTGGTGGCGTCCTCGAGGGCCGGGTCCTCCTGGCTCTTTATCCCCAGCCTCTCCACGACCTCCTTCGCCGGATATTCGCCGTAGCCCTCGACCCGTATTAACGGAATTAGCTCGACATTGCCTAAATCCCTCAGCGCGGCGTAGTCGTACGGCGCATGGGCGGGCACAGACATCACGACGCCGGTGCCCGTCTTGGGGTCGACGAACTTGGCTGGGTATATGGGCACCTTATCGCCGGTCACTGGGTTCAAGACGTATCTGCCCGCAAAGGCGGAGCCCTTCGCGCGCTCTACGACCTTAACTCTGGCTTGGAAGGAGAGCCTAAACGCCGCGTCTTCGCTCAGCACCATCCTCCGGCCGTCCACCTCGGCGACTACGTAGTCCTCATCTGGATTTATCCACATATTGGTCACGCCCAAGACGGTCTCCGGCCTCAGCGTGGCGGCCGGGTATATCAAGCCGTCGTCCCCCTCGAAATATATTAAGTTCCACTTGCCTATCTCGGGCTCCACCTCGCCCTTAGTGTCGTGGGCCCCCACGGGCATCCCGTGCTTAGGGCACCAGCCGACTGGGTGCCTCCCCTTAACTATAAGCCCTTTATCGTATAACTTCTTAAACTGCCACCTAATAAATTGTTTATATTCAGGGTCTATAGTCGTGAACTCCCTAGTCCAGTCTATGGAGAGCCCGAAGCTCTTCATATACTCCTTGGAGAGGGAGTGGAAGTATCTGGCCAAGTAGAGCGGGTCCCTCATCTTCAACGCCTCCTCTCTGGGGACGCCGTATATGGCCTCGAAGTCCTCAATAGTGGCCTTATCGCCAGCCGCTATGGCCTCGGCAACCGTGAGGATGGGCGTACCTGTGTAGTGGAAGCCCATGGGGAATAAGACTACGCGGCCCAGATGCCTATGGAATCGGGCCAATATATCAGCAATCAAGTAGGTCCGGCCGTGGCCTATATGGATAGCGCCGTTTGGATATGGATAGGCCGCGGTTATGAAGAACTTGGGCTTAGAGGGGTCGGGCCTCGGCTCAAAGACGCGGGCCTCCTCCCACCGCCTCTGCCACTTAGCCTCTACTGAGCGGAAGTCCACGCCACTACTTCTCGCCGTATTTAAGTATGCTCTGTGGCGGCTCCTCCTACCTCTTCTTTATGTAATTATACTCAGGGCATTTACGCACTATCCGCTTGCTCCACACCAACCCTATTTCAAATAGTATTGCGAATGGTATAAATGTCAAGAAAACTGATATCATTGTGGCGTCGGGGGTAAATATGGCTATGACGATTAACGTGACGGCGTAGATAACTGGGCGATACCCCTCAAGCCCCCAGGGGTCGAGCATACACAGCTCTGATAATATGGCCAGCACTATGGGCGCCTCGAAGAATACGCCCGACCATAGGGCTATCTGGACTATAGACGACACTATAGAGGATATGTCGAAGACAGGAGTCACGCCGGGAAGTATGCTGGAGATGCCTATTAAGAAGTGGAGGAAGAAGCGCGAGATGAGCATCAGCCCATATATGTTGCCCACATAGAATAGAAGTACCCCTACCCCTAAATACCTCCGCACGACTCTTATCTCCCTAGGATACAGCGCTGGTTTTACATATGCCCATATTTCATATATTAAATATGGTAATATTATAAGTAGTGTAAAATAAGCTGCAATATAAATTAATACATTAAATGGATTAAATACATGGCCCGCTATAAGCATAACGTTTTGTACGCCGGAGTATTTTATAGCTGGCGAAACTATATATGAATAAAATATATCATAAGTCAATGTCGTATAATTGCCTGAAACAAAAAAACCTTCGAAGAATTGTAATGGATTATTTAAATATTTTGGAGTAGGCATTAGTGTAAATAGGAATACTATTACCGCAACTATAAAAACTCTGCGGAGGCGCTGGCCTAGCTCTTGTAAATGTTCCCATATCGACATCTCTTTATCTGAAGACACTAGAAGACGCTAAGCGGAAAATTTATCAGTCTTTCTATGAAGGCCCTCGCCTATGGCTATATAGAATAAGAGCGGAAATATGATAGACCATATGAGGAAGGCCCTCATAGAATTAACAAAATCTATGCCTATTTTACTCTTAAAATATAAGTACAAGATACCTAATATAAATAGCATAACATATGCCTCAAACTTCTTAAAGGCCCACGTGATCCTATTCATTTCATCTACTTCGAACCGACTTATAAAGGTCTCTCCCGGGCTTAGGCCAGCTCACTCAGCTGTCAAGTATTTTCTAGATATGAGCAAGCCCATGGCCAACGCTATCGAGGCGAAGGCGGCTAGATAGCCCAGCGATATAACGTCCACCGGATCTCCTAGCAATAAGCCGCGGCCTATCTCGACGGCGAATGTCAAGGGATTAACCGATGCTATATCTCGCATCCACCACGGGAAGAAGTTCTTGGGGAATAACGCCGTTGATGTGAACATAAGGGGTAAATTCAATATATTGGCTACTAGTTGCGGTAATTGCCAATCGGAGGATCTTATTGCGACGAGTAAATATATGCTGGAGAAGCCTATGGCTAATAACATTAACCCCACAATCCACTCCACATACCCTAAGGCGTCAGCCGGCAGAACTACGCCGAATGCAACGGCGGCGGCTATCATGACGGGCACTTGTATAAGCCCCCTAGTGGCGGCGCCCAGGACCTTAGAGAAGAATACGGCCTCCTTAGGCGCCGGGGTCACCAATATCTTCTTGAGGAAGCCGAACCTCCTATCCCAAACTATCGACATAGAGCTAAATGTGCCTGTGAACATCATAGATGTAGCTAGCTGCCCCGGCAGAATAAATGCCACGTAATTAGTGGTGCCGAACATCTGAAGCAAGGCCTCCTTGGGGAGGCCGTTGAGGCTTGAGCCGAAGAAGACTATCCATAGTATGGGTTGAATAAAGGTCATAACCAACGGCGGTATTCTCCTATATATCTTGATCACCTCCCTCTTATATAGGCCCCAAAGCGCGTCGAGCGCGCTCATTGCCTAGCCCTTCTTATCATTGCGTAGAACTTGCGGTAGTCCATGTGGGACTCCTCGATGCGCTTGCCCGTCAACTTCATGAACACGGTGTCGAGGGTGGGCTTCTCAACTCTCAGCGATTTGACTGCCGCGAAGTCGAGGACTCTAACTATCTGCGGTATGGCCTCCTCGGCCCTCCTCACGGTTATCCTTATGCGGCCGTCGGCGGCCGCCACATCGACGACGTCTGGCAGTTCCCTCAGCCTAGATAGGTCGATCGGCCTCTCGACCTCCAGCTCTACGACCTCGCCGCCGACGCTCGACTTCAACTCCGCCGGCGCGCCTATCGCCATTATCCTCCCCAGATTTATTATGGCAACTCTATTGCAGAGCGCGTCCGCCTCCTCCATGTAATGCGTAGTCAAGAGTATAGTAACGCCGAATTCTCTATTTACAGTCCTGATGAGGTCCCAAAGCATAGCCCTAGTGTTTACGTCTAGGCCTATGGTCGGCTCGTCGAGGAAGAGCACCTCGGGCGAGTGCAAGAGCGCCGTGGCGATCTCGAGCTTCTTCCTCATGCCAGTGGAGTAATTGCCGACGGGCCTCTTGGCGTGTGGCAATAGATCGAAGTACTTCAACAGCTCAGTCGCCCTCTCCCGCCAATTGGACACGCCCTGCAACTTCGCTTGGAGCTCTAAATTCTCCCAGGCGTTTAGGTCGTCGTCTAATATGACCTCTGAGGACACCCAACCGACGCGGCGCTTGACCTCGTTAGGGTTCTTAACCACGTCGAAGCCGGCGACTATGGCCCGGCCAGATGTCGGCGGCGTTAGCCCGGTCAATATCTTGATCGTAGTAGTCTTCCCAGCCCCGTTTGGCCCTAATAGGCCAAATATCTCGCCGTTGTGGACCGAGAATGATATCCCGGCGAGGGCCGTGACGTCCCCATATCGCTTAACTAGGTTCTCTGCGACGACCGCTTCGGAAGACATGCGATATATCGGATTATCGATGTATAAAAAATTTTCGATAACGCCTCATTACAGGAGGCGCGCCTCCTCAGCGTCTATGCGCTTCGCTATACGCTTCAACCTCTCAGTCGCCTTTCTATCTACGCTGAAGCCGTTCCTGGAGTCCTTAGACCGCTCGCTCATGGCTCCGCTGTTGGTTTTACCACTTAAACTTTATGGTGTTACGATTTTAATTATATATAGAACTATGAGGTCGGCTCCACGTGCACCGTCACAACTCCGCCCAGCATCTCTTTGACTCTTTTCTCCACCTCATCGGCTATCTCGTGGGCCTCCTCTACGCTTAACCCCCTCGGCACTTCGATCGTGAGCTCGCCGTGGTATATCTCGCCGGCCTTCCTCACTCTGATATCCTTCACGCCCACCACGCCGTTTATCCCGCGCGCCACTTTTTCGACCTCCTGCACTACATCGGGTGGCGAGTAGTCGAGTAACTCAATAGCGGACGCCTTGAGCAACCTAAAACTCAATGAAGCAAATATGGCCGTGATGGCGGCAGCCATGGCCACATCTACTAGCGGGCTGATCTCTCTGAACAGCGAATAGCTTATAGAGGCCAAGGCCATGGCTATTACGAAGTCTACTAGGACTGCGGCTGAGGCGAAGATGTCCGTGGTGAAGTGGAGCGCGTCGGCGCTTAGCGCCTTGCTCCTCTTAAACCTCCTCAATATGCTGACTCTATTCAAGTCTATCGCTATAGCTGCGACGACGGCCACCGCCGCGAATAGGTCGGGGGTGAAGGGCTCCCAAGCCAATAGGCGCTCGACGGCCTCGTAGGCTATGAGCGCCGCGGCGATTAGGACTATCACCGATCCGAAGAGGCCGCCGAGGGTATCCGCTTTGTAGTGCCCGTAGGGATGCTCTACGTCCGGCGGCTTTCTACTAGTTTTGACGGCGAAGACCGTCACGGTTACGGCTATCGCGTCGACCAGCGTGTGGGCCAGCTCAGCCAAGGCGGCTAGGGAGCCCGTAATAAGCCACACGAACGCGTAAATGGCCATCACAGCCGCAGTGGAGCCGGCTGACGTTAAGGCCGCCCTCAGCTCGTCCACGCCTCGCCTTAAGGCCCCATATTTATCCTTTTCGATAGATATTAACGAGGTTAAGCCGGAAATCTTCGGTGGATTTATCAAATTCGATATACTAGATTTATTTGGTGGGGGAATAAGCCGCGTGATCTTAGCCCCCACTGGCTATGAGGACCCGCGCACTAGGCTTATCCCCGCTCAACTTATTGAAAGAATAGAGCTGACGGGCAACTGGGAGGAGTATAGAGCTATACACGGAGGGCCTCTGCTGAGCGACGCTATGAGGCGGGAGGCTGAGGTGTTGAGGGCCGTCGGCCTCGCCGAGTATGCGTTAGGGCTCGAACGCGCCGTGTTGTTGACCTATCCCCCCAAGGATATAGGCCACGCCTCAGGCCGCGGCGGCCTCTTCAACGCGGCGGCTTACTTAGCAGTCAAGTCAAGCGCCGTGTTGGTCTCGCTAGACTCACACTTCCCCTACGGGACTTGGGATTTACACCTACGCCTAGGCTTCCCCTTCGTGGCGATATACAGCGGGCCTGACGGGCCGCATCCCTCAAAGCTAGCTAGGCGCAGTTCTAGGGCCGTGGGCGTCCCGCTACCGCCGGGCGCCGGCGATCCCACGGCGGGTAAGCTATTGAGGCTCCTAAGGCGTCTAGCGGGTAGACCCATAGTGGTGGAGCTGGGCTTTGACCTCTACTACAGAGATCAGGCGGGCCACTTCTTTTTCACGCAGAAGGCATATTACGAGCTGGGGTCGTTTTTCGGAGGGAGCAAGCGGGCCTACGTAGTCCTGGACTGCTTGAGCGAGGCGTCCCTAGACGCGCTCGCCGCTTTTATAGCCGGCGTTGAGGGGCAGGCCCCTCCCAAGAGCGCCGAGCTGGGGGAGGGCGAGGCCGTGTCGAGGGAAGTCGAGCGCGCGCTGGCAAAGGCGTTTAGGGCCCTCGACAAGATTATCTCTCGCCCTTAACTACGCCGACTACGAAGAGCGGAACCTCGAACTCGCCGCCGTAATAGTAGAACAACAAGGCCTTAGCTATCTCCCTAAGCGCCAACATTAGGTCACCCCTCTTTATTCCAATCGCCGCGGCGGCCTCCTTCCAAGGCCTTGCCTGTAACACCTTGCCCACCAACGCCAGCTCCGGCATAAGGCCCAGCGACGGCCTCTTGTCCCTAGAGGAGTAGAAGTACTTCACTGCTATGAAGTATAACGCGTCGCTGACGTTTTCTAGAGTCATGGGGCCTAGGCAGTAGGCCACAAGCCTCTCCATCTGGTTCTTAGAGAGCTGGGGGGAGGGCTCTATGTCCCATCCCCAATCCTCGAGGAGCATGAGCGCCTCTCTGGGGTCCAAGTCGCTGTAGGGGCCCATGAGCGAGTGGATTAACCTCCGGCGGAACTCGACGTTGGCGTACCTGACGAACTCCTCCGCCTTTTTGTTCAACGGCTTCACCAACAAGACGCTGTACTCGCCGGAGATGGGGTTCCGCTCGGGCGAGATGTGAATCGGCACATAGCCGTTTCTAACCCAGAAGTTCAGGAGCCGCCCATATACGCCGAAGCCTACGCCGACCCAGTCGTACCCCAACGCCTTGGCCTCCTCCTCCACTGCCTTGAGGGCCAAGGAGCCGAGCCCCATGTCTTGCGCCTCGGGGTGGGTGGCTATCCTAACTACGCGGAGGCCCTTAAGCTTGGCGAACTCCGGCAGGCGCCAATACTTGAGGAAGCGGTCGGGGATTATATTGCCGGGCAGCCTCAAGCCCCTAAGGGCCTCGTCTATGGACAAGTCGTCAAGCCCTCCCTCCTCGGCCAACTCGAGCGAAACCACTATTTTCCCGTTCTCCAACGCGAGGGCCCTCGCGCGGTGGTGCGGGGCGTCTAAGAGCATGCCTAGATCGTCGGGCTCGTTGCGGTAGTGGGCTTGGACGTATATGCCGAAGAAGTACCTAAGGCTATCCTCAGAGGACAACACCTCGGCCTCGTCTAGGTACTTCACGCGCCTCTGCCTTATCAGCTCGTAGTCTTCTTCGCCCAGCTTCTCCGGCTCTGCGTCGAGCAGAAAGACGTCGAACAGCCACTTCTCTATAGGGTCGTCTCTCCCGTACCTAATAGGCTCCTTCATCTCGTATTCTAGGACCTCGGTGTGCGGATCCTCCCTTAAGTACTTCAGGAAGCGTATCGAGAACCCGCGGCCTGCTCCCTCGTAGCCGTGAATAGTCGTCGAAAAAACCACTCTATCAAATTTTGAGTGCGTCGCGTATAATATGGGCAACGGTATTGAGGCTGCCTCGTCTATGGCCACCACGTCGGCCCTCTCCCTCTTCAATAGCTGATAGGGCGTGATGTAGTCCACGAAAATGCCCTTGGCCTTAACCGACTTGATCTCGCCCCCCTCCCTCTCCACAGCCGGCTTATAGCCCAGCGCCCTGAGCCCCTTCAACAAGAACTCGAAAAGCGTCTCCACGTTTGAGTACTCCATGGCGCTGACTACTAGCTGGGCTTGCGACTTGGCCTTCCGCAGCTTGTGGCCCAGCCCGGCTAGGCCGAGGCCTAAGGCCGCGCTCTTGCCGCGGCCCCTATCGGCTATAACCACCAACGCCTGCTTCTTCCTCGGCTTCTCATAGAGTCTCTCGAATAATTGAAGCACGGCTACTTGGTCTTGAGACGCGGCCAGCTGATATATCTTGACGGGGATTACGGCTTTCTCCGGAGTCTCCACCTCCTGCTTCTCCCAAGCCGGCGGCTCCCCCTCGGGCGCCTTCAAGACTTCACCCTTATCGGCGTCGTATACTATTATGCCGTCGTGCTGAAATAGCTTGTTCCAGAAGCGCTCCTTCAGCCTATGCCGTATATCGGTCGGCCTATATTGAGGCACCAGCAAGGTCGCCTTGGAACTTAGTGATATAGCTCCTCCAAACGTCTAGTGGCGGGAGCATTAGTACATACAGCCCGCCTCCTCTGACAACGCCGCCGAGGCGCCCCACGTCGTTCGGCTTTAGGTCGTTGACTAGGTCGAGCACCGCGAAGTCGTAGGTCTTCCCCAGCAGCTTAGGCGTATCCTTATACGGTCTGAAGTGCACCTCGAGGCCCAGCTTAGCGGCCTCTCTGAAGTAGTTCATTCTGCGGTTCGCGTCGGCGTACTCGGGCTGGAACATGTATAGGCCCTCGCCGGCGCCTCCGGCCGCCTCGAAGGCTCTCAGCGCCTCGGCCGCGGCCTCGGCCAGCCTCCTATCATCGGAGGAAATTAGGGCCACCAGCCTCCTATGCTTAGCCCTCTTGGCCTTTTCAACCTCAGCCTTAACTACATCGGAGATCACAAAGGTTCTAGCGGCCTTAAATATACCTCTTACCGCCCGGGCCGAGCTATGGGAGTATAGGCGCCAACGCCTCGAGTACCTCCTTGGCGGCCTTGTCCCCGCTTTCGGCGATCCTCCTGATCCATTCGTCCGCGCGCTCGATGGGGGCCCCTCCTATGAGCCTCGAGACCTCCTCCTCATACGCCGGCAGGTCCTCCCTCTTGTAGAATACCCCTATGGGTATCTTGCCGTATTGGTCTAACGTCGGCCACTCGAGGGCGCGTTTATACGCCTCTTCGTAGTTGGAGGGGTCGTGGCCCGCCGAGTCCAGCTTATATATCCTCGCCCTAAACCAGTCGTATGTGTTAACGCGGTTGAAGGTCACGCAGGGGCTTAGGACGTCGACTAGGGCAAAGCCCCTATGCGTCAAAGCCTCTTTTATTATGGAGGCCAAGTGCGGCACGTCTCCGCTGAAGCCCCTCGCCACGAAGGTCGCCCCCGCGGAGAGCGCCAGCGCCAACGGGTTGACTGGAGTATCTATGGAGCCGTACGGCGTCGTCTTAGTCTTCACGCCCTTAAGCGTAGTGGGCGACATCTGGCCTGTCGTTAAGCCGTAGACTTGGTTGTTAGACACGATGTAAGTGACCCCTATATTTCTCCTGGCCGCGTGTATTAAGTGGTTTAGGCCTATGCCGTAGCCGTCGCCGTCTCCGCCGACGCCTATGACTACCAGCTTGGGGTTCGCCAGCTTTATGCCCGTTGCGACGGGGAGCACTCTGCCGTGGATGCCGTGTATGCCGTAGGTCTTCATGAAGTGCGGCAACTGGCTAGAACAGCCGATGCCCGAGACTATCGCCACCTGCTCGTTGGGCAACCCCAGCTCGGCCAACGCGCGCCTTAACGCCTCCAATATCCCGTAATCGCCGCAACCGGGGCACCAAATCGGGGCGCGGGCTACTGCGAAGTCCATGGGCTTTTTGCTCACCTTGATCTGCACCATGGCTACACCAACTCCATCAGCTCATCTACGCTGAACGGCTCGCCCCACCACTTCAACACCTTCCTATCTACATCTACTCCCAACTCCCTCTTGAGGTATAGGGCTAGCTGGCCCTCGTGGTTCACCTCGACGTCGATTAGCTTAACTCCGCCCAAGGCCTTTGCGGCGGCCTCCTTATTTAAGGGATAGATGTCTCTGAATATAACCGCGCTTAAATCGCGCCTAACCGATAAGAGGTCTAGGATCGGCATAGCCGTAGACCCCCAGGCGAGCAGAGCCATTGAGGTCCCGGCGGAGCCTGCGACCACCGGCGCCGCCATATCCTCCTCAATCGCCTTCAGCTTTCTCAGTCTCTTCTCGTGCATGGCCTTCCTAAGCTCGGGGACGTGCCTATCCGTTATTACGTCGCCCCTCTCGTCGTGTTCGTCGCTTGTGGCTATGTGCATGCCGCCGGGCACTCCAGGGATAGTCCTGGGCGATACGCCGGTCTCCGTCAGCTTATATCTCTTGTACTCCTCCCAAACGACCGGGCTCGTCACTAGCTCCCCCCTCTCTATCTTAAACTTGGACCAATCGACGTCATCTATGGTTGTTAAGGCCTCGTTGAAGTATAGGTCGGTCGCCACTATGACGGGCACTTGGTACTTCTCGGCTATGTTGAAGGCCTTTGCGGCGGCGTAGAGCCCGTCCTCTATAGTATACGGCGCTATGACCACGTGCGGGTATTCGCCGTGGGAGGGCGAGAGCGACATGAGTAAATCCGACTGCTCGGTCTCCGTGGGCAGCCCAGTGCTCGGGCCTCCGCGCTGGCTCAAGAAGACGACGACGGGCGTCTCGATCATGGCGGCTAGCCCGAGGCCTTCGTGCATTAGGTCGAAGCCGCCGCCTGAGGTCCCGGTGGCGGCCCTCACGCCGGCGTACGCGGCGCCTATGGTCATGTTTATAGCCGCTATTTCGTCCTCCGCTTGAACGACCGCTGCGCCGAACTTGGGCCCGACCTCGGCCAAGAAGTGCATTATGGGGCTGGCCGGCGTCATGGGGTATGCGACGTAAAGCCTCATGCCGGATAACAACGAGCCTATCGCCAGGGCCTCAGCCCCCGACATTAAGACCTTCGGCTCGCCCCTCTTGGCGAACTCCGCCTTTATGCCGGCCAATTTCTGCGCGGCGTCCAGGCCCATTTGGGCCGCTTGTATGTTCTGCTCGGCGATTTTCTCGCCCTTTTCGCCGAACTCTGCCCTTATTAGGTCGGCTAAGGGGCCTAGGCCAACGCCGAGGAGCCCCAGCAGAGCCCCTATAGCTACGGTGTTCCTCATTATTTTGTTTCCGGCCTTAAGGGCCAGGTCTGTGAGGGGCACCGGCACTTCGCCCTTCCCCTTAGGCGTGGCCCTATCAGCTGAGTCATATATAACATACGTAGCCTTATCCTCGTGAGCCGCCAGAGCGTTTTTATTCAACGCGACTAATACGTCGTAGGAGCCCCAGCGCCCGTGGCTGTATATCTTGGAGTCCGAGACGCGGATTTGGTAGAACATAGTCGGGTTCCCCTTTATAATAGAGGCGTATTGCCTATAGGCGAAGACGTGGTACCCGAGGCGAGAGAAGACGAGGGCGGTGAGGCGGCCAGCCGACTCAACTCCCTCGCCTTGTGCGCCGCTTATTCTAACGGTCAATTCCATGTTTCTGATTTCGTTTTTCATTAAAAATAATTATGGTTCATAGCGCGTTAGAGTGAACCATATATAAGGATTAAGCCGCTGTAGCGTTCGCGAGAGGGCGCCGGAGTTCGCGGTATGAAGGACGCCGTGAACTTTGGGGATCCTTATATATCTCGGCGAGTCGGCGTTTGTGATAGTGGTCGACTACGATTGGGCGGCCGGCCTCGGGCTCGCCTTAACCGGGCGCTCCGCCTGTGGACAAATAGAGGTGAGGCCCGTCGAGATGCCCCGGCCCCCCGTCGCTCCGCCCTTTAGGGCAAAGCTGTTGAGGGGACCTTGGGGCGTTGCACTAATCGACGTGAGGAGGATAGACGAGAGCTCCATCGTCGTGAAGCACTGGGAAGACGCAATAGAGGGCGAGGCCGAGGGCAATATTCTGAGGGGCGTCGTCTGCGATAAGCCGATAGAGGTGGAGGTGCCCGACGGCTACGAGGGGGCTCTGCGGGCTCTAATACCTGTGGCGCGGATAGGCAAGCTGCCTAAAAGGGCCTATAGGCTAATAGCCTATAGGCTGGCCCTGCCCTAATAACTATAGATCTCCTCCGGCTTAAACCAGAAGGATATTTCTCTAGCCGCCTCCTCTCTGCTATCTGAGGCGTGGACTAAATTGAATACGACCCTGCCCTCCTCAGCCGCTAGGTCTGGGCTGTCGATAGAATAATCGCCTCTAATAGTGCCCGGAGGGGCCGAGTGCGGCGCAGTGGGGCCGACGAGCTTTCTGACGACTTCGACGGCCCTATTGCCCTCTAGCACCATGGCGACTATGGGGCCGCTCGTCATGTACTCGATTAGCTTCTTCTTGATGTACTTGCCCAGCTCGACGGGGTCGTCTGTGCCCAGCCTAGACTTGGGGTCTACGCCGAGCTCTTGATAAGCCCTCAACAGCTTGGAGCCGGCCGACTTAAACCACTCCTCGCTGGAGGGATAGAAGCGCTCGGCCTGCTGGGGCGTAGCCCAGACCATCTTCATGGCCACTATCTTCAAGCCGGCCCTCTCAAAGCGCGAGATCAATTCGCCGATGAGGCCTCTCCTCACCG
This sequence comes from Thermoproteus sp. AZ2, assembly GCA_000960885.1. Classification (GTDB taxonomy): domain Archaea; phylum Thermoproteota; class Thermoprotei; order Thermoproteales; family Thermoproteaceae; genus Thermoproteus. The sequence continues at coordinate 16,785 of JZWT01000019.1, forward strand.
CGTCGGGCTTCAACAAAACCAGCGTCCTCTCTATAGGCATGGGCAAAACGGGGAGGTTTCTTAAATTAGTAGGGCGGCTAAGACCACTGGGATTAATACGCCGAGCGCTATGGAGAGCGTGGCGGCTAAGACCGACGTAGTGTTGTCGGAACCCGGCGGCGCCGACTCCACGACTTGCCTAAACACGCGGAGGTAGTAGGGGGCTGCGATGGCGCTGTTTAGCACCACCACTATGGCTACGCCGACTTGCGAAAATGCCAGCGATAAGAGCACCAAGAACAACTTGGGCCAGAAGCCGAGTAGGGGCGGCACGCCTAGGAGCGAGAGCGCGTTGACCGCGTTGGAGAGCGCCCTCCGCTCGGGGCCCAAGTCTGCGTTGTTGGTGGTCAACGCGTTGAAGAGGCCGGCCTTAGCTATGCCGGAGGCGAAGGCCTCAAGCAACACCACTAGGGAGGCCAACGAGAGTGCCGAGATCGTGCCTATCAACGGCACCGATACAAGCCTATTGCCCAAATACGCTATTAGGCCCACGGCGGCTAGGGCGTAGGACATATGGGCTATCGAGCTGTAGGCTAGAGTTCTGCCGTAGGTGCGCGCGGTCAAGCCGGCGACGTTGGCGAATGTCATAGATATCAGCGAGATTATAAGCAACGCCAGCCCGGCGGCGGCTGGGGGCGGGGAAACCCTGAGGATTGCCAATAGCGTGAAGAGCGCCGACACCTCGCCGAATAGGGCCAGCGCGGCGACGCCCTTGGGCGAAGACAGCGCAAACGAGTCTACGACCCAGGCGTGGGCCGGCACTATGCCCAGCTCGAACATAAAGCCGACAATTATGAGGGACCAGCCCAAGGCCGGCGATATGTACGAGGCGGCCACGAAGCCGGCTAGTATCAGGGCCTTGCCGACGCCGCTGAAGACCAAATACTTCACGGCGCCCTCTACGTTGTCGCGGCCTCTGCCGGAGGCCAATAAGCCGTATATGCCGGTCGTCGAGATGGCGAGCGCGGCTATGGCGATGAATATGTACTCGGCGCCCAGTTGAGGCGCCGAAACTGCTTGTACATAGGCGTAGCCCGCCAAAGCAGTCGCCACGCCCGATAGGCCCAACGCGTAGCCCAGGGCGCCGCGGCCCCAGTCTAAAGCCATGGCGATTAGGAGCACGCCGATTACCGCGAAGAAGAAGGCCGCTGAGCCGGCGAAGAAGGCAGCGGCGAAGACCACGACGCCGAAGGCCGCGGCTAGATAGCGCCCCTCCACCCTCAGCGCTAAGGGCGCCAGAGCCGCGAGCGCGGCCGCGATTAATATCAGGGGATTCATACCAGCACTAATAAGGCTATCACTAATAGGGCGATTAGCGCGTATAGCAGATACCAGTTGAGGTTGCCGACTTGGATTCTCCTAAAGGCCGTCGAAATAGCCCTAAAGGCGGCTGGGAGAGCCACGTGGTATAGGTTATCTATTATGCCTCTATCTATAGCCCAATAGACGAAGTTGGCCAAGTTGTGGTATATCCAGACGAATAGGCCGTCGTAGAGCCACGGCAAATAGAAGCGGCGATACGCTATGCGCCAGAGCGGCGTTAGGGCGCCGGACTTCACGCCCGGCCTCAATATAAACGCTATTAGGCCTATGAGAACCCCGCGAGGAATATAAGGAACGGCGGCGACGTCGCTAACGAGGCTATATCGCCGGCGTATACATACGCCAGATATGCGCCCACTGCGATCGTGGATAGCGCCAGGATAGTGTAGGGCAGCCACATGATCGGATGCGCCTCGTGTATATGCTCCTTGGGCTCAGGCCCGTGGATAAGGGAGAGGCCGAGGAGGCGTAGCCCGTACAGAGGGGCTAGGAACGAGATTAGGCCGACCACAACCAAGCCGGAGATCCCCGCTGCGTCGAAGCCCCTCAACGCGTTGTCTAAGGCTAGGTCCTTCGTGAAGAAGCCGGCGAACGGCGGAGTCCCTATCAACGAGAGCATGGCGAGGAACATCGCCACGGCCGTGATCCTCATGTAATGCCCCAAGCGGCCCACTGCGCCTAGGTATTTCGTCTCGGCCTCATGTATGACGGCCCCATAGCCCATGAAGAGCGGCGCCTTGCTTATGGCGTGGCCCACTATCTGCATAAAGGCCAGCCAGAGGAGGCCCAGCAATGCCCCCTCGAGAGGATGCCCCAACGACGCCAATAGGCCGGCGCCTCCTGCAGACGCGGCTATAATGCCTAAATTCGCAGCGGTGGAGCCGGCGAGGACTAGCTTAAATTCGTCGACTGTTAAGGCCACCAACGACGACAAAATCGCCGTCAAGGCGCCAATTGTTAAGACGGCCAAGAAGTAGGTCGCGGAGCCTGGGACTTGGGCGAATATGGGCGTGGTTATAATGAGGAGGTAGACGCCGGCGTTAACCATAGTGGCTGCGTGTATGAGCGCGGAGACGCTGGTCGGGCCCGTCATAGCCGTCAAAAGCCATTCGGTGAACGGGAACTGCGCCGACTTAGTCAAGGGCCCCATCAAGAATAGGAATAGCGGTAAGAGGCCAAGCGCCGATAGGACAGAGCCCATGGACATAAGGCGCGAGAGGTCCGCTGTGCCAAGGGCCATAAAGATGTAGGCCAACGCTATTAAGAACGCCGAGTCGCCG
>JZWT01000190.1 GCA_000960885.1 Thermoproteus sp. AZ2
GGTATAGGAAATGGTGCGGCGTAGTCCCCGGCAAAGCAGAGACGATATGAGCCCTCGCCCGCCGAAGGCTACTGGCCGCGCCCTCTGCGCCGTCGGCGGGGGCCGAGGGCAAGTGTTATATTCCGGAGCGTTTTGGGGGAATAATGGCTAGTTCGCCTCTTTGCGGCCACGCGCTGCGGAGGGCCGGGCGCGTGGGCGGGCCGTGAGCGTAGTCGTCGTCTCCGGCCGTTTGAAGTCGGCGCTTGCGATTAATGTGTATTCCGGCACGGTGGCGCAGTCCATCGTCCTCTCGCTGCTCGACGCGCCCGAGCTACACGACGCCAAGCCCAAGCCCTTCGCCGTATGGCCCCTACACATCAACAAGAGGCCCGTCCTAGACGGCGTGGCGGCGCCGCCGGGCTCAGAGCTTATGCTGCGCGCCGCATTCGCCCAGCGGGAGTTGGCGAGGCGCCTCGTCGAGGCCGTGGCCGAGAGGGGGCTCAAGGTCTTCAACGCCGAGGTCTCGGTGGAGGCCGTCGAGTTCTGGGACGTGCCGAGGGGGGCGGGGGGCAAGGAGTGCTTCAAGGTGGATTTCCTCTCGCCGACGCGTTTCGAGACGAGGCGATACTACCAGAGGAGGACCCCCGTCTACGACTTCACCCCCCGCGCGCTCTCCCTCTTCCACTCGGCGGTGGCCTACGGCAGGAGGTTCGGCCTCTTCAAGTACGGGATTAACTTCCTCAAATGGGTATATAACTACGTCGGGGATCACGGACTTCGGCTGCGCGGGGAGGAGCTGCGTGAAGACGGTAAGGCTTGCGAACGGCAGAATCGCCAGGGGGTTTATGGGCTGGGCCCTCTATAGGGCCTTCGGCAAGAGGCGGCTCGCGGATATGTGGAAGGTCTTAGAGGTCGCCGAGGCCTTCAACGTGGGGACTGGGAGAGGAATAGGGCTCGGGGCCGATAAGGGTCACGCCGCTGGAATGCCCGCCGCCCAGAGAAAAGCCCTCTCCCTAATTCCTCGCGAAGGCGCGACTCCACTGCGCTGAACGGCCAAGCTTTCAATCCTTCTTTTGAAATTCCCTCATTTGCGAGTAATTCTCCTCTCTGTTAGACGAAGTAAAACATCCGGCCTCCGATATGGCGGCTTCGGCGCGTGGTCCCCCTCCCTCAAGCCCCGCCGACCACAACGCCCAACTATAGGCGGGCTAGGGAGGCCGGGGCAAGGCTCGCCGACGCCCAACTACGCCTCAGCCGATGGAGTACGCGCTCGCCGTTTGCCCCCAACAACTCCATCGCTGCGGCGCCGCGCGCAGCCCCTCAGCGCGCCGAAGAATGGCGCGTCGAGATGCGGCCGTCCGGCGCACCCCCTCCTCGGGCCGCCGAAGAATGGCGGACGCCGAAGGC
>JZWT01000191.1 GCA_000960885.1 Thermoproteus sp. AZ2
TCTCTTTTGCCACGCTCAACAAGGCCTCGTATTTCTTATTCCCTCCGGGACCCTCGAGAGGAGCCCGGCGAATGAGGCTGCGCTACGCAAGGGGGATAAGTCTCTTTTTTAATCGACCCCTCGTCGATTTCGATTAAGAGCGCTTTGTTGGATAAATAGACCCTCGCCTTATAGCCGTGTTCGTGCAGGGCCCATGAGCCAGAGCACCGCCTTATGCCACATATTTATCTCGCCTCTGCCCGCCTACGATCTGTCCAGGAGAGAAGCCGACTTTGCAGCCTCGACGAGTCCCGCCGCAGACTGCCCAGCCACGAATATAAAGATATCAAACCTCTCTATACGCCTAAGGAAGCCGGCCACGTCCACCTCGCCAGTTTTCTCAATATTGACCAAGGACGTGTACACCGGCTCCACGCCACCTCTGAGTAGAGTTTTGACGAGAAGCTCTGCCTTATGCGGCCTTCCCGAAGTTATAACCACCTACATGAATCTTAGATCGTTAAAAATAAAATTTAACACACTACAACCTCCACGTCTATAAACCTCTTGTACCAGTTTAAATACTGCTCTGGTTTCACTATGTGGAGTTCTAATAGCGGCGCAGCCTCGCCAGCCGCCTCTCTTAACGCAGAGGCCACCGCGGCCCTCTCCCATGCGTCGTCAGGCGCGGCGGGGGATATGACCAAGACGTCTATATCGCTGTCAGGTGCCCAGTCGCCTCTAGCCACACTCCCAAACACCACCACGCGGACCTCGCCAAGAAGCTCAGCCGCCCTCTTGCAGACCCCCGCCAAGTAGCTACGCCAATTCTCCAAAATCCTCCTCCGCCACAAGCCACGCTCTATATACATAGCGACAGAAGCCTCTCAGCCACCTCCACCGTGCGCACAGCCACCTCTTTAGAATATCTCCTAGGCAAATACCTAGCGCCAATGTAGGCATCCTCCATAACTTCAAATACAAACATCTCCTCCAGATATAGCCTCCATAGATCTGGTCGGATCTGCTTAACCGCCTCGAAAAGTTCTTTCAGAGAATGTGTACGTGGATAGTAACCCGTCTCTCTCGCCAAGATGTACTTAAGCGCAAGTTGCGAAGCCTGCTCCGCGTGAAACGCAGCTAAGTCAACCCGGCCAGCTCTCAAGTCGTCTCTAGCCGCCTCTAGGAACATACGCGCCCGCTCTCTTAAAATCTCCACCTCAGCCCTCCCCACGGCAGTTAAGAAACTCATATATTACTATAACGAGATTATACATAAGCTGCCCTCCTTGAGTTAGGCGGCCGGAGGATTGGCGACGGTACGGCGGAGTTGTTAGTAGACGCCATG